>CAYTQL010000032.1:0-8611 GCA_964439555.1 uncultured Planctomycetaceae bacterium
AGCGGTGCTCACCTCCTCCAGGCGTCCGGAAATTCGGGCAATCATGAGCAGATGACTTACACGAACCCGCCGGCGATTGCCAGTGTCTGCCCCCCCCGCCATGGTCATCGCGGTCGGCGGCGGGCAACCTTGCCCAGCACGCGCCGCAGGCCTGAGGTCGCCGAGCGCCCCAGCAGCGCGTCGAAACGCCGCACCGTCGCCTCCGCCTCGGCCCGCGGCATCGAGGGCATGTCCAGCGCCGCGCGGTTCCGCCAGTAGCTCGCGTCGTCGGTGGCGGCGATCCAGCCGTTCTCGCGACACAGCTCGGCCGACCGGGAACCGGGCGTCGGGCGAAACAGCTCGGGGCGGACCTCGTCCGGCTCGCAGCTTCGCAGCAGGTCCAGCGTTTCCTCGACGGTAATCTCCGATTCGTACGGCGCGCCCACGAAGGTTCGCACCGTCAGCCGCAGCCCCGCTTCGCGGACCGCGCGGCAGGCGGCGGTGATCTGCTCGTTGGCGCCCGGAACGCCGAAGACCTCCTCGCGGATGAACCGGCTGCCGGAGGGGATGCGCGTCTCGAGCTGCTCGCACCCGGCCGAGCGGAGCAGGCCGGGGATCTGCTCGTCCAGGCCCTGCAACGGGACGTGGCAGCGGAAGGGTACGAGCACCCGGCGCGGGTACTGGGCGGCGAACTCCCGCAGCCACTCGGCGTCGAGGGCGAAGGCGTGGTCGGCGAACTCCACCTCGCGGACGCCTTCGTATCGGCGGAGCACCGCGAGCACCTCGCCCATCAAATCCTCCACGCTGCGCCGGCGGACGTAGCTGCCCAGCCCGTCGTAGAGGTCCATGCGCCAGTCGTTGTCGCACCAGCCGCACCAGTAGGGGCACCCGCGGGCGGCCCGGAACTCCACGCGGCCGGTCCGCTGGACGCTTCGGTGCGTGTAGAAGAGTGTACGGTCGGCGTAGGGCAGGGCGTCGAGGTCCTCGATCAGCGGCTCGAGCTCGCCCTTGACGAGCCCCTCGGGCGTGCGGACCCACGTTCCCGGCAGGGCGGCGACCTCGGCGCCCTGCCGCCAGGCGCGCATCAGGGAGACCACGCTCCGGTCGTATTCACCCAGCAGGAGCACCTCCGCGCCGGGCAGGCTGATCGCCTCGTTCGGGCGGCACGTCGCCAGCCGTCCGCACACCGCGGCCGGAAGCTGGTACCGCTCGGAGAGGTCCGTCAGCGTCCGCCGCGCGGCGGTGGCGCTTCCGACCGTCAGATCGACCAGGATATACCGCGGGCGACGGTGGATGACGATCTCGTGCAGCCGGCGGGCGTCGTAACCGCCCAGCGCGGCAAGGCTGCATTCAAACCCCTCCGCCTGAAGCAGCGACGCGGCGACCCCCAGCGGCTGACGGAAAACCGGCAGCGGTTCTTCCGCGGTCGGATCGATGAATTGGAGCATCAGGAGCGACATGGCGGACCTCCCGGGGGGCCACATCCTACCGCGCCTCGCATTCTCGGGGAGCGAGTTTTTGCCCTTGTCCGGCCGAATGGGCGGGCGTAGAATCGATGGAAAGGTTGAAATGGGTTCCGGAGGTAGTCAGTGTCACGCGAGGAAGTTCGCCTGCTTGGGTTCGGGCTGGATAACCAGGATGGTCACGTCCGGCTGACCCGCGGGGAGAACTTCGATCTGTGCGGCGGTTCGCAGGGCACGCACGAGGCGATGCAGGAGAAGTGCGTCAAGTTCAACGAGAAGCTCACCGCACGGGGAAAGCGACTTTCGGAAGTCACACGCGAGGAATTGCAGGACCTGGCTGGCGAGTGCGAGATGAATCTCCTCCGCCCGAGAAACACATCCTGACCCAGGGCGATTCCCCGCGATGCATATCTGACGCACGGTAGCAACGCTGGTTGTGCGGCCCCGCATGGTGCGAGGCCGGACGGAGGGCTGATGATGGCGGACTATACGCGCAGTGTCCGAGCCTTCAGGCCCAGCCGTTTCAGCGTCACGGAGGACCAGGACGAGCTGGTCGAGGCGACCAAGGCCACAAATCTCAAGCGGTACCGCATGCGCGCCGAAGCCGGGCTCCCGTTGTTCAGCTCGGAACCCCAGGACTCCACCTGGAACGAAACGCGCGCCTGAACCGCCGGGCAGCAATCGACGTCGCAGACAGGGCGACCCCGGAGGACGGAGGGTGTATCCCCCGACCGCGCGGGCGTATCCTGTCGGTGAGATGACTGACCGGAACCGATACCCGCTACAAGATCGTGCCCAGCCGTTCGACGGCGGCGCCCGCATGTGGGCGCCGGCGAAGATCAACCTCAACCTCCTCGTGGGTCCGCCGGGCGCTGACGGGTACCACCCTCTGGACTCCTTCGTCGCCCGGATCTCGCTTTACGACCGCCTGGACCTTCGACTCCGGGACGACGGGCGCATCACGCTCCGCAACGAGGGCGCCGAGTGCGGACCGCCGGAGGAGAACCTCGCCTTCCGGGCGGCCGAGGCGCTGGCCGCGGGCGAGGACCCCGGCGGCGTGGAGATCACGTTGCACAAGGGCATTCCCCCCGGGACCGGGCTCGGCGGGGGCTCGTCGGACGCCGCGACCGTCCTGGCCGGGCTCAACGGGCTCTGGGAGTTGGGACGCACGCCCGAGCAGCTCTGTGACCTGGCCGCCATGCTGGGCTCGGACGTCCCACTGTTCCTCGCCCCCCCGGGCGCGCGGATGACCGGGCGGGGGGAGCAGGTTCGCAACGTCCCCATCGCGGACTTCGCGGCCTTGCTCTGCCTCCCGCCGATGCACTCGCCGACGGGCGCCGTCTACCGCCGTTTCGACGAGCTGGGTCCGCCGGCGGGGGAGCCCGCGGATCGCCAGCTTCCGGAGGACCTGCTCGCCGAGCCGCCCTCGACATGGCGGGAGCGGTTGGTCAACGACCTCCGCCCGGCCGCCGAGGCCCTGGGGGGCGAGCTGACCGAGTTCCGGCGGGCGTTGAGCGCCTCGGCCGGGGCGCCGGTGTGCCTCAGCGGGTCGGGCAGCGCGATGTTCGTCCTCTGCGATGACGCGGCCGAGGCGACGGAGCGGTTCGAGCGCCTTCCGCCCGACCTGGCCGAGCGGTGTTGCGTCGTGGAGTCGAACCCGTGGTAACCCGGCGGGATCAGCGGTAGAGATTCGTTCGCAGCCCGTCGCGGAGGGTCGGCCCGCGGCGGCGGAACTTCGCCTGCTCCAGCAGCAGGAGCACGAGCACCGCCGCCCAGAGCAGGATCGCCAGCCCGATGATGATCGGCAGGGACAGGTGCGAAACCTGCTCGCCCAGCGACGGATCGGCGGACCGCGGGACCTCCCTCAGGTGCGGCTGGTACGCTGCCCAGCCCACCAGTACCGCCCCCAGGGCGGCCACGGAACTCTGGCAGAACGCCGAGACCCAGACCCACGAGATGCTGATGACCTGCCGGCTCGCCAGCCAGACCAGCACGAGCGAGCCGCCCAGCCAGACCAGCCCGACCACGTCGATCACGAAGCCGAGGTCTACGAAGAAAATCTTCACGCCGTCCGTGAAGCCGGGCAGCGGGAGCTGCCGGAGGTGGGTGGAGTGGATCATCGCCTGGACGGTCGCGCGGCTCACGCCGGCGACCAGCGCCCAGACCAGGTACGCCACGCCCGCAAACGGCATCGCGAGCCCGACGTCGACCGGGGTGGTTCGGGTCAGTCTTCCGAGCATAATGGTATTGAACCCGCTCAGGGCGGGCGGGTCAAAGCAATTGAGCCGTGCACCGGCGCCCGACGCCGGAAGGTGCACGAGGCAGGCGACGAAGAATGGCGACCACACGGAGTTTTGTATCCTGCGCCCTGCCTGCTGTATCGTGTCCGGGAGGAACGAACGATGAAGCGAACCGTCACCGTCGCCGTCCTGCTGACCCTCGCTGTCTCCGCATCCGGGAGGATTCCCTTGAGCGATCTCACCGGCGTGAAACCTTACACCGACGAGTTCCGGAAAGTCGCCCCCGACGGCGCGCGGGTTACCCTCGCGGCCGAGGGGTTCAAGTTCACCGAGGGCCCGGTCTGGTACCCGCCGGAGAAGGGGTGGCTCTTCAGCGACATTCCGGCGGATACGATCCACCTGCTCCGCCCGGGCGACAAGCCGCAGGTATGGCGTCGCCCCAGCCGCCACGCCAACGGGAACATACTGGGCCCGGACGACGCACTGATCACCTGCGAACACGGGACGCGGCAGGTGACGCTCACCGACCTCCGCGGGAAGGTCCGCATGCTGGCCGGGGAGTATGAGGGCAAGAAGTTCAACTCGCCGAACGACGCGGCCGTCAGGTCGGACGGATCGGTCTGGTTCACCGATCCGACATACGGTCTCGAGGACCGCAAGCAGGAGCTCGACGGCTGCTACGTCTTCCGCCTCCCGAAGATCGGGGCGGACCCGGAGCTGGCGGCGAAGGGCTTCTCGATGCCGAACGGACTGTGCTTCTCGCCGGACGAAACGAAGCTCTACATTGCCGACAGCGACCCGAAGGTGCATCTCGTGCGCGTCTTCCCCGTCGGCAAGGACGGCAAGCTCGGCAAGCCGGAGCAATTCGCCGACATCCGCCCCGGCGTCCCCGACGGCATCCGCTGCGACAGCGCCGGGCGGCTCTACGTCTCGGCCGGCGACGGCGTGCAGGTCTTCCGTCCCGACGGGAAGAAGATCGGCCTGATCAAGACCCCCAAGCCCGCCGCGAACTGCGCCTTTGGCGGCCCCGACGGGAACGTTCTGCTGGTCACCGCGCGCGACAAGGTGTGGGAGGTGAAGCTAAGCGCGGTCGGCGCGGTCTTTTCGCGGGCCCGGGGCGAATCCTCCGGCGGCGGCGAGTAAAGGCGCTGCGGGGCTTCGCGGGAGCCTGCGCATCTGCCGGGGGCGCCGGGACTACTCCCTCAGCACCTTCGCGTTGCCGAGGTGGTCTACGAACTCGCCGAAACCGTCCAGCGGGCCGACGTACCAGTAGACGACGCCCCGCCCTTCCTGGACGGTGACCAGGGCGGCGGCCATGAGCTTGTGACGCTGCTTGGCGGCGGTGATGCGGTCGTAACGGGTCCCGTCGCGGTGGTAGGTGGTCACGACGGGCTTGGCGGCGACCTCGTCGTCGCCGGCGACGGCCTTGCGGAACTCGCCGAAGACCCGCTCGCGGTAGGCGACATATTCGGGGTCGTCCTTCCCGTCGACCTCCGGGCCGGCGCCGAAGGCGATGAACGCCGGGCGAGCGTCGATCTGCTTCCGCAGGGCGATCTGCGATGTGCTCAGCAGCAGGTTCGGCTCGCCGGTCTCCTCGGCCAGGGCTTTCAGGCGGGCGGTGGCGTCCTCCCAGCCGGTCGGTTCCCAAGCGACCTTCGGACCGGCGGGCTCGTCGTCCTCGTCATCGTCGTCGTCCCCGGAAGGCGGGTCCTGGGCGGCCTTGCTGCGGGCGGCGATCCGCTTGCGAAGCCGGTCCCGCCAGGCGGCGGCGACCCCGTCGGATGCGGAAACCACCGCGGCGTCCCACCCGAGCGTCTCCTTCAGCTCCGGCGGGAAGCCCAGTACGGCCGCTCTCGCCTGGGCGTAGGACCGCATCGCCAGGCGGAGCTCGTCGTTCTCGAACGCCTGCCATCCCTCGGAGAGCAGGTCGCGGACCTTTCCGCTCAGTCGGCTCCGCCGCGAGGCGTTCATCAATGCGGCCGAGAGCTCCCCGTAGCCCGGTGGGGCGTCGAAGGCCGAGAGCTCCGCGATGTACGCGCGATCGGCGGTGGCGTCGTTCACCGCCTTACGCATTTCCCGGGCCCGGGCGAGGCCCTCGGTGTCCGCGGCGACTCCGGCTGCCCCGGTCTGCTTGAGCGCCTTTTCCACGGCCGCGGCGGCTCCGGCTGCCCCGGCCTGCTTGAGCGCCTTTTCCACGGCCTCGGCGGCCGCGCCGACCGGGTCGCCCAGTGAGGGGTAAATCTCCGGGAAGCGTTCGCGTGCGGCCTTCCAATCGGCCAGCAGAGCCCCCGGGTCGCCGAGACGCTCCAGGTCCGCCCGCAACTCGGTCAGCGACCGGACCTGCGGCGGGTCGTCGTCGGATGCTTCGGGCGGAAGCGCGGCGGGCAGATCCTCCAGCGCGCCGATCAGGGCGCCGATGAGCACCTCGTTCTCCCGTCCGGCGGCCGGATTCGCCGCGGGAACCAGCATCGCAGGCTCGTACTTGGCGTAGCCGACCTCCACACGGTCGAGCAACTGCCGCTGGCGGCGGCGAATAAAGGGCACCTGGGGGTCGGCGTCGAGGTATTCCGGCACGGCGGCGAGGCGGGCCTGGTCGGCGAGGCTAAGGTACCCCGCCAGGTCGGACACGGCGTTGTGGACCTCCGAGAGCTTCTCGCGTGCGGCGGTGACGGCGGCGTCCGCCTCGGCCAGGGCGGCGTTGAGCGGGGCCAGTTCGGCCGAGACGTTCACCGTCGGCTCGGGCGTTCCGGTCGCGGGCTGGGGCTTCTCTGCGGGCTCGGCGCTCGCGTGGACGTACAGGAAGTACCCCGCCACACCGCCGATCGCCACCAGCACGAGCACCGAGATGATGATCATGGTGCGCATCGAGCGGGCGCGGGCCTCGCGCTGGGCGCGGAGCAGCTCGGCGGGGTCGCGGTGAGCGGCGGACTGCGTGTGTTCGGGTTCCGGCTTCTCGATGGCGGCGGCGACGGCGGCTGCGCCGTCCGGGCCCTTGCCCTTCGCCTTCGGCGAGGACGGCTTCTTCCCGGCCGCAGCGCCCGCACCGGGAGCCGCGGGCTTGGTCTTGCCCCCGGCCTCGGCGCCGCGAGGTGGCTTGGCGCCCGGGTCCTTGTGCTGTTTGAGGGTGATGACCTCGCCGCAGGAGCAGCGTGCCTTTCTGCCGATCATCTCCGGCTTGACGAGGAAGTACTTGTCGCAGTGGGGGCAGTGGGTGATCTTCTTGCCGGAGGGCGCCTGGCGGACCGGACGCCGTCCGGGCACGGGCGCGCCGCCGGAAGGGCGGTCTCCCGCGGGCTCGCCGCCGACAGCCGAGGCGAGGTCCCGCAGGTCCGCCGGTTCGGACGCGTCAGGCGCAGCGGGCGTTTCGGGCTCATCCAGTACCCGACCGGTGACGATGACGTCGTCGTCGAGCACCTCGGCCCGGGGCAGTTGGGCGACGAAGACCTCGCGGCACGAAGGGCAGCGGACCCGCTTGCCCAGCGCGTCGCCGTCGATCTCCATGTCGTGTCCGCATTTTGAGCAGCTTACGATCATCTCGACCCCTTGCCTGGTTGGGTTCCCGTCGCGATTATACTGGACGCACAACCCGCCCGAAAGTTTGCGCAAAGGCGACCCCGCCGCCCGCCGGGGACGCCCTGACCAGGAGTCTGCCCTCCGTATGAATCGCGCCGAGCAGTTCGCCCACGTCCGCGCCCGCCTGCTCCGGTGGTACGCGCGCAAGGCGCGGGACCTGCCTTGGCGTCGGCGGAGCGATCCGTACGCGGTCTGGGTCTCCGAGGTCATGCTCCAGCAGACGCGGGCCGAGACGGTCGGGGCCTATTTCGAGCGCTTCATGGAGCGGTTCCCTGACGTCCAGGCCCTCGCGGCGGCGCAGGTCGGGGAGGTGCTCAAGGTCTGGGAAGGGCTCGGTTACTACTCGCGGGCGCGGAACCTGCACCGCGCGGCGCGGATCGTGGTCCGCGACCTCCGCGGACGGGCGCCCGAAACCCTCGAAGGCCTGCGGGCGCTGCCGGGGATCGGGCGGTACACCGCCGGGGCGGTCGCGTCGATTGCCTTCGGGCTCAACGAGCCGGTGGTGGACGGGAACGTCGAGCGGGTCCTGGCGCGGGTCTTCGCCCTGCGCACGCCGCTGAAGGAGGCTCGCACGCAGAAGCGGCTGTGGTCGCTGGCGAGGCGGCTGATCCCCGATGGGCGGGCGAGCGAATTCAACCAGGCGCTGATGGACCTCGGGGCGACCGTCTGCACCCCGCGCAAGCCCCGCTGCGACGTCTGCCCGCTCGCCGGGGCGTGCAGGGCGCGGGCGAAGGGGGACCCGGAGACGCTGCCCCGCCGGACGCCCAAGCGCCCGGTGCCGGAAGTCGAGGCGGTGGTGGGGGTGGTTTTGCGCGGCGGGCGGCTGCTGCTGGGGCGCCGCCCGGTCGAGGGGTTGCTCGGCGGGCTCTGGGAATTGCCCGGCGGGAAGATCGAGCCCGGGGAAACCCACGCCGAGGCGCTGCGGCGCGAGCTGCGCGAGGAGATCGGCATCGAGGTCCGAACGGGCGAGCATCTCTGCACGGTCCGTCACGCGTACTCGCACTTCCGGGTGGTGCTCCACGCGTACTTCGCCCGGCATCTTCGCGGCCGGGCCCGGGCGATCGGGTGCGACGAAGTCCGCCGGGTCCCGCTGGACCACGTCGGCGAGCTGCCGCTCCCGCGGGCGACGCATAGGATTCTCGTGCACCTGCGCCGCCGCCTTGCCGCCGACGGGGGGAAGGGGTAAGGTCCCCGCGTGTTCGAACGCCCTCGCAGCCCGACGCCGCCGCGTTACCCGGACCGCCTGCCGCTGCGGGCGTGGTGGGGGGTCGCCCACACCTGCCTGCGCCGGTCGGTGGAATCCATCGACCCGCCCATTCCGGCGCCGCCGCGGCGAGGGGACGAGGCGTTTACGGT
>CAYTQL010000032.1:8621-14422 GCA_964439555.1 uncultured Planctomycetaceae bacterium
CCGCGATGCGCACGGTTGAGGCACTGCAGCGCCTGGATGCGGACGTGGTCTGCCTCCAGGAACTCAACGAGAGCTGGGAACTGCTCATTCGCCGGGAGTTGAGCGGGCGGTACCCGCACCTGCTCTGGCGGAACCACCGGCTGGGCGGGGGGCTGGCGGTGCTCTCGCGGTTTCCGGCCCGTCCGCTGCGGTGGTTCGACCCGCCCCCGGACGACGCCACGGCCGTGCCGAACTGGCTGGCGGAAGTGGATGCCCCCGGCGGAGCGACGGCCGTGCTGAACGTGCACCTGCGTCCCCCGGCCGGGGTGGGCCGCAAGCTCACTGTCGGCGGCGTGCTGCGGTCCACGCTGTTCCATCGCGACGAGCTGCGCTGCTGCCTCGCCGCCGTACCCGTCGGGCGTCCGCTGGTCGTCCTGGGGGATTTCAACGAGGGCGACTGGGGCCTGGCGGTGGAGGACCTGCGACGCCGCGGGCTCCAAAGCCCCCTCCGCCGGTGGGCACGTCGCAAGCCCACCTGGGCCCAGCGTCACCGGGGGCTGCCCCTGCGCGACCGGCTGGACCACATTCTCCACACCCCGGATCTGCGGTGCCTCCACGCCGCAACGCACCACACGGGCGGCTCCGACCATTTCCCCTGCACGGCGACCTTCGCGCGGTCAACATGACCCAGGGCGGGCGTGAATCAGACGTCCGGGGTCATTCGCGCGGCGTGCGCTCGGCGTCGTCCTCGAATTCCTCGGCGGTCGGCTCGTGCTCGCCTTCGGGGGCTTCGCCGGCGGAGGGGAGTTCGACGGTCTTGTACCCGCCGTGGGCCACGCGGAAGTAGACGATCAGCCCGAGATAGCAGATCGCCATGACGGTCGGGAGAATCGCCGCCCGCGCCATGGCGTCCTGGCGGGCTTCGTTGGTGACCGAGTCGGCGATCTGCTGGTACTCCTTCGCCCGCGCGTAGAGTTCGATGTCCGGTCCGAGGACCTCCTTCCGGCGCAGGTAGTCGATCTGTTCGGCGTAGCTCTCGGTGGGGGCTTCGGCGTCCGGCTTGGAGGGGTTGAGGTGCTCCACGGCGGCGCGGACCATGGTCCGCCACTCGCCGTTGTCCTTCAGCTCGGCCAGCAGCCCGGCGTCGGCGCCTTCGCTGATGATCTCGCGGTACTTCGGCCAGAGCTCGCCGTCGACCAGCTCGACCTTCTCGCGTTCGGCCAGGCGGTTGAGCAGGTAGCGGTTCAGGGCGACGCGGTCGTTGATGACGTTCACCCGCTGCTGGTCGAGCGAGCGGTAGGTTCCCAGCACGCTGGTACGGGCCTGCTCGCTCATGAGGTCGTCGTAGACGGTCTCGGGCTTCTCAACGCCGAACTGGCTGACCAGGGCGCTTTCATCCTGGAGCTGGTCCTGGATTCGCGTGTCCTGCCAGTAGCCCAGCAGCGGCCCGCCGAGGATGCCCACGCCCAGCATGCCCACGCCCGCGATGGCGTTGAGCGTCAGCGCCCCGCCGCGCGGGAACTGTTCGGCCACCAGGCCCAGCGTCACCGGCCAGAAGAAGCACTGCCCGGCCCCGTAGATCGTCGCCATCAGCAGAATCAGCACGCCCTCGACGCGGGAGAGGAAGTAGATTCCCAACGCCGCGAAGAGGGAGCTGACCAGCAGGACGCCGAGGGGCTTGAGGACCTTGACGATCGGCGCGATGCACAACCGGAGGATCATCATGATCGCCGCGGTGTAGACCAGCACCCACCCGGCGTCGATGCCGACTTTCTTCATGGAGGGCTTCATCAGCTCCTTGATCCAGGCGTCGGTGCCCAGCTCCGTGATCGCCAGGATGATCATCAACAGCAGCAGGAAGACGTACATCGGGCGTCCGAGCGAGCGGGTGTAGCCCAGGTAGCCCAAAACGATCGCCGCCAGGAGAATCGTCATCGGCAGCGACGGCAGGGCCAGGAACGCCCCCTGCCACAGTGTGCCCATGTCGAAGACGCGGTTGAGCTCCATGATGACCATGTAGCTGGCGATGAAGATTCCCAGGGCGCCCGCCTCGCCGAGCATCTCGCGATAGCTGACCCCCGCCGCCACGCGCTCGTGGACCGGGAAATGCGCCCGAAGGAGCATCAGCCCGTAGACGACGGTCGGAATCAAAATCAGTCCGATCTTGACCTGCCAACTGAAGGCGCCGCCCATCAGGATGGCGATGATCGAACTGATGACGATGCCCATCGGCCAGCCGGCGTGGAGGATCGTCAGCATCGTGGTCTTCTTCTTCGGGTACATCGAAGCGACCGCGGGGTTGATCACCGCCTCGACCGTCCCGTTGCCCAGGGCGCAGAGGAAGGTGCCCCAGTAGAGCATCTCGTACCCGGTGGCGTAGATCGTCATGATGGTGCTCACCGCGTGACAGGCGAAGGCGAACCACATGCCCGCGGTGTACCCGATGCGGTCGAGCACCAGGGAGAAGACCACGATGCTGATCCCGAACGGCCAGAGCCCGGCGCCGAGAATCTCACCTTTCTGCGTCTCGGTGAGGCGGAACTCGATCTGAAGGTCCCCGATGATCTGCGCGCGGATGCCGAAGGCGAAGCTCGTGGCCACCAGCGCGATGAAGCAGACCACGAAGAGGAACTTGCGATGGCGGACGGCTTGGGGCTGGGCGGCGGATTGGACGAAGGGTTCCTTGGCCATGGGCGTCTCCCTGTAGCGGTTCCTTTTTCCGTCAATCGTTCGCGCAACGGCCGTAAGGATACGCGCGGACGGGGGGACTGCAACAGGCAATCGAAGAATGTTGCCCCGGCGCTAAGAAACGCGGTCGGCGGAGGTTGGCTCGTCAAGGCGCCCCGCGTGGAGGCGCCAGACGGTGTCCACCAGCGTTCCGAGCATCGTCACCGAGTCGCGCAGCGGGCGGACGCGGGAGTCCGGGTCGTTCCGCCAGCGGACCCCGACCTCCGCGATCTCGAAGCCCAGGTGGCGGGCGATCGCCAGCGCCTCGATGTCGAACCCGAACCCGCGGGTACGGACGCGCCGGAAAACCGCCTCGGCCGCCCGGGCGGTGAACAGCTTGAAACCGCACTGCGTGTCGCGGAGGTCCGGGAGCAGCACCAGGCGGCGCAGGGCCCGCAGCGACAGGCCCATCAGGCGGCGGTCGGCGCTTTGGACGGGACAGACCTGCGAGGCGGGCATGTCCCGCGAGCCGATCGCCACCTCGGCCCCGGCGTCCAGCGCCGCCTCCAGGGGCGCCAGCTCGTCGATCGGCGTGGAGAGGTCCGCGTCGCACAGCAGGCGGCGGGGGGCGCCGGCGGCGAGCATCCCGCACCGGACGGCGTGCCCCTTCCCGCGGTTGTGGACGCTGCGAAGCACCCGGACGCCCAGCGGCCCGGGCACGAACCGCTCGGCCAGTTCGACCGTCGCGTCCGTCGAGCCGTCGTCCACCACCAGCACCTCGGTCGCCCGCCCGTCGTGCTCGGCGAAGCGCCGAATCTGCGCCAACCCGTCGCCGAGCCGCCCGGCCTCGTTATAGGCCGGGATGATGATCGAAAGCTGCGGTTCGGGCGGGGGCGGGGCGTTCATGGTCCGGTGTAAAAATCGCTCGCGGGGCGGTGCAAAGACTACCGCCGCCCCCCCCAAAGCGTCAATCGCCGCCTCGCCGTGGTTTGTCGGGAATGGCCGCTCTGGATACACTGCCGTTGATGCACAAGGCGCCGTCCACACCTTCGGGCGCGGAACGCCCTACGCGGCCAACCGGGCGACGTTCCAGCGCAACAAGGGAGGTCCCTGCACCCTCGAGATGGTGATCCTGAACCCCGGCCTGGCGGTCAGCGAAATCGTGGTCCACTAACCCAAAGGCCTTGATCGACTCCCGCTCCAGCTTCCATCAGGCGGCGATGCTCGGCCGGCGACAGGATCACCCGGTTGCCGGGCAGTCGCGACCGGAGCATCTTGACGGACGCCCGATCGACTTTGCGCAGCACCGCGCGTCGCGGGCGACATTCGAAATGAACGCGCCCCGCAAGACGTCGGAATCCACGACCCGGCCGCGGGCGTTCGATACTGGCCGGGCTTGCAGAAATGACATCAGGCGGCTGACCCTGGTCAGCCGCCTGATCTGTATTGCTTGGGTCATGCGGCAAGGCATCCGTCGCGGCGTGGTCGCTTTCAGGCCCGCCTGCGTCTGCGCGTCAATCCGAGCAGCCCGCCGAGAGCCAGCAAACCCATCGTCGCCGGCTCGGGGACCTCGACCACCTGAATGCCGGTAATGCCGATTTCCTCTCCACTGCTGTCGTCGACCTGCTCGATGCTCTGCGATGCGCCGGTCAGCCCTTCGAACAGCACGTACGTAGCTTCCGGGTAGTCGTTGTTGTCAGTCTGCTCCGAACGGACATAGCCGCCCGGAAGGTCGGATACGCCGGAGTCGTCGTCGGGTGTTGAGTAGAAGTACGTCATGGCCCCAATGGTCGTGTGCGCTTCTCCTCCACCCCAGACAAACTTGCGACCGACGTAGACGTAAATGTCGTACTCAGCGAAAGGAATATCGGTCAGGTCGAGTTGAAATGAGCCTTCGGAACCACCGACCGCCCGGCAAGCATACATCATCGTAGCGTCCGCGCTGGACGACGAGGAATAGCTGTCTTCGCCCATCATCCAGCCGTCAGTCCCATCGCCGACCAGTTCGATGCCGGCCGTCGTCTCGTCGCCCGAGTCGTCAACAAGGTTGCTTGCGGTCGGGTCAAGACCGATGGCGTTGGTCCAGTAAGCAGCCGGAACGACGCCGGCAACGTCTGCCGCATCCATCTGACCCGTTGAACCGGTATCGCCGTAGTAATCGCTATCGCCACCCTCACCGGTGTTGCTGGAGGCAAAGTTCACGGAAATCACGGCCGCCTGAGATGCTGCGGCCAACGTCAAGACGACTGCCACTGCTGTGAGTTTCTTCATTTCGATCCTCCTCCACACCTGACGTGTGTGGAAATTGCGGCGTTGAGGGCGTCGCAACGCGCTGTCACGCGGTCTCAACGCTTTCCATCCATGCGTCATAATACCACGGTCCGGCCAATCGTGTATGTTGGATAGCGCATTTTTCTTGTCGTATAGCGCATGTGCGCGGTAGAGTGGCGGAGATGGATTTGGAGCCCCTTGGAATTCAGAGGCGCCAGGCGCTTCGTCGAGTGCTGGTGGCGGTTCGCACCTATGCGGTCTACGGACGCCGGATCGTCGACGGGATTCTCGAGTACGCCGGTCGAGCGTCCGATTGGGAGTTCGAGAGTTCACGGGAACCCGAGGAACTCCATCAGGGCGTCAAGCCAGATGGCGTGATCACGAGTGTCTTGACCGGGCCTCTGCACCAGGTCGTCGTGGGATTCCACAGGGAGGGGATTCCCTGCGTGGCCGTGACTTGTCCCGAGTCGCCCTTCCCGCAGGTGCTGATCGACAACATCGCGGTCGGGGAGATGGCTGCCGCACACCTCTTGGACTTGGGTTTCAGGAACGTGGGGTTCCTGGCCCATCAGCCGCTCTTCTTCGCCATTGAGCGTCAGGAGGGGTTCGCCCGTGCGGCAAGACAGGGCGGCGCCGACGTGCACATTCCGCCCGTGGGTTCGGACGGCAGACCCACGATCTCGGTCGCGGAGTGGATTGAGCGCTTGCCGCGTCCAATCGGCATCCTGGGCGCCGAGGATATGACAGCCGTTCACTTGGCCAACGTGTGTCGAGAGACGGGTGTGATGGTTCCCGAGGAGATTGCCATCGTCGGGGTGGACAACGACTCCCGGGCCTGTCGCATGGCCACTCCGCCGCTGAGCAGCATCGATCACGGCGCCCGC
>CAYTQL010000033.1:0-9323 GCA_964439555.1 uncultured Planctomycetaceae bacterium
GAATCTCCCTGCCCAGCGGATCGAAGGCGTCCACGTTGACGAACCGACCGGCCGTGGCGGTGACCATCGCCGCGACGGTCCCCTCGCCGCCGTCGGCCATCGGGCAGAGGTCCACTTGGGCGTCCGGCGACGCCTCCAACGCGCCCTCGGCCATGGCGGCGGCGACCTCGGGCGCCGAGAGCGACTCCTTGAACGAGTCCGGTGCGATGACGATCTTCATGGTCGAGAGTGTACGCCGCGCCCCGCGGCGCGGAAAGAACTTCCCCCCGGCGTTCCGTTGAGGCGGGGCGCCATAGAATGCGGCGAGGGTTCGCCCTGTGAGAAGACCGGAGGCTGGTATGGATTCGGATCAACGTGGACTGCTGGCGTCGCGGCGGGCGCTGCCCTTGCCCGGGGCCGTCGAACGCGACGGGACAGTCACCTTCACCCTTTACGCGCCGAACAAGCGCAGCGTGCACCTGGTGGGGGATTTCAACGACTGGGACCGCTCGGCCGACGTGATGGAGCAGGTGGCCGAAGGGCTCTGGTCGACGAGCAAGGAGCTGCCTCGCGGGGCGTTCGGGTACCAGTTTCTCATCGACGGGGGCCTGAGGATCTGCGATCCCTACGCCCGCTTCATCGAGGACCAGCCGGGCGACCAGCCGCCGCGGGCCGTGGTCCGTCCCGGGTCCGATCCCTACCGCTGGCAACATGATGACTGGTCGCGGCCGCGATTCGAGGACCTGGTCCTCTACGAGCTTCACATCGCCGATTTCACCCCGCAGCGGGACTTCCGCGAGGCGGTCGAACGCCTGGACTACGTGCGCGACCTCGGGGTCAACTGCCTCGAACTGATGCCGATCTTCGGCGTGCGCAAGAACACCGGGTGGGGTTACACGCCGACGCACTTCTTCGCCCCGAACGACGATTACGGAGGCCCCGACGAGCTGCGCTGGCTGATCGACGAGGCCCACGGGCTGGGTATGGGCGTGGTGCTGGATATGGTCCTGGCGCACACCGGCGAGGACCACCCCTTCAACCGGATGTACCCCTACGAGCAGAGCCCGTGGTACGGGGAAGGCCCCGAGGGGGGCAACGCCTTCGCCCTCCCGCAGCTCGACTACGACCAGCCCGCGACCCGTCGCTTCGTCACCGACGTGCTGGAGTACTGGCTGCGGGACTACCACGTCGACGGGTTCCGGTTCGACTACCTGAGCAATATCGGGACCACCCAGAGCGGGCACGGGATTCCCACGCTCTGCTCGGCCGCCCGGTCCGTCCGCCCGGACGCCTGGCTGATCGGCGAGCATCTGCCCGAGGACCCGGTCGAGATGATCGCCGCGGACATGAACGGGGCGTGGCACGTCCGCTTCAGCTACGCGATCAAGGCCCTGCTCTGCGAGGGGCCCATCGAGAGCTACCACCCGGACCGCTTCGAGGAGGCGGTCCGGACACTGGACCCCGCCGACCAGGGCTACGACGAGTACCCGCGGTGCATGGTGAACTACCTCGAGAGCCACGACGAGGAGCGGGTGGTCCTCGAGGTCGTCGAGGCGGGGTTCGACGAGGAGACCGCCCGCCGCAAGAGCGCCCTCGGCGCGACGGTACTGATGACCGCCGTCGGCGAGCCCATGCTCTATCACGGGCAGGCGTGGGGGCATGCGATGCCCAAGAACATGGACCATAACTACATCCGCTGGGAGACGCTGGAGAGTCCGGGCGGCAAAGGCCTGCGGGACCATTACGCCCACCTGATACGCCTCCGGGCCGAGCAGGAGGCCCTGCGGGGCGCGTCGATCTCCCTCGATGCGATCCTGCCCGATCAGCGGTGCGTGGTCTATCGCCGCTGGAAAGAGGGCGCTTCGCCGGTTATCGTGGTCGTCAACTTCTCCGGGCGGACGCAGGCGCTCAGCGTCGAGCTGCCCGAGGGGCGATGGCGAGAGCATTTCACCGGAGATGAACGCGACGGCGGGCCGGGCGAAATCGAGATCGACCGCTACGCCGCGAGGATCTTCCTGGCGGGTTGAAGCGGGTTGCCCGGCTCCCTGGGAGCGATATGGATCTGCTGGACGGCATTCTGGCGTGGGCGATCGGCCTCGTGGTCTTCGCCTGCCAGTTCCTCGCGGCGGGGGTCATCGCCATCGGGATCCTCCGCTCGCTGCGGATCTTCGTGGTGGACATCCTCACCCCCGGGCGCTCGGCGACCTGTTCGACCGCAAAGGCACTACTATGAAAGAGGACGAGTCCTAAGCAATCCCGCATGCGGCCAATCACCGCATAACCCCCTGAACGAGTCAACCACCGATGCCCGAACGCTACGTCGACGCCATCCTGAAGTACCTTGCCGATCGTGACTACCAGCCGCTCAAGCCCCGGCAGCTCGCCCGGCAGATGGGCGTGGCGGAGGAGGACTACGGCACCTTCCGCCAGGCGGTCAAGCAGCTCCGCGACGCCGGGCGGATCGTCATCGGCTCCAAGAACGCTCTGACGCTGCCCGACCTCAAAAGCAAGGTCGTGGGCTTCTACCGCCCCAATCCGCGGGGCTTCGGCTTCGTGGCGCCCGAGGAGCCCAACGCCCACGGGGACCTGTTCATTCCGCCGGGCAAGGACGGCGGGGCGATGGCCGGCGACCTGGTCGTCGCGAAGGTCGCCTCCCGCGGGAAACGCGGGGGCGAGCGCGTCTTCGCCGGGCAGATCACCTCCATCGTCCGCCGCGGGGAGAACCGCTTCGTCGGGACGCTCCAGCAGAGCGACGGACACTGGTTCGTGCTGCCCGACGGCACGGCCATGATCACCCCCATCGTCATCCGGGACGTCTCCGCCGCGGGCCCCAAAGCCGGGAGCAAGGTCGTCGCGGAAATCACCGAGTACCCGAAGAAGGGCGACCTGCCGGTCGGGGTCATCGTCGAGCGGCTGGGCGAAGGCGGACGGACGGAGGTGGAAACGCTCGCGGTGATCCGCGCGCACGGACTGGAGGACGAGTTCTCCGACGAGGCGCTGGACGAGGCCCGCGACGTGACGGCCGCGTTCGACCCCGCCGACCCCGGGCAGCGCGCCGGGCGGGAGGACCTGACCGACCGGGTCGTCGCCACGATCGACCCCGTCGACGCCCGCGACTACGACGACGCGATCAGCGTCGAACCCCACCCGGACGGCGGGATGACCCTCGGGGTGCACATCGCGGACGTCTCGCACTTCGTGACCGAAGGCGGCAAGCTCGACGCCGACGCCCACCAGCGCTCCACGAGCACCTACTTCCCGCGCAAGGTCATCCCGATGCTCCCGGAGATTCTCTCCAACGGCGTCTGCTCGCTCCAGGAGGGGCAGGACCGTTTCGCCAAGAGCGTGTTCATCAGCTACGACGCCGAGGGCGCCCGCACCGGCGCCCGCTTCGCCGAGAGCGTCATCCGCTCCTCGAAGCGCCTGACCTACGAAGAGGCGCAGGGCATCTGCGACGGCGAGAGCGGCGGTTTCGCCTCCGAGATCGTCGAGCTGGTCAAGAACATGGAGACCCTCGCCAAGCGGATCGAGAAGCGCCGCTACGCCGCGGGGATGCTGCACCTGGACCTGCCCGGGGTGGAACTGGTCTTCGACGAGGACGACAAGGTCATCGATGCGGCGCCCGAAGACGACGCCTACTCGCACACGATCATCGAGATGTTCATGGTCGAGGCCAACGAGGTCGTCGCCGAACTGTTCGACCGCAAGCAGCGCCCGATCCTCCGGCGCATCCACCCGGACCCGGACCAGACCTCCGGCAAGCAGCTCACCGCCTTCGTCCGCGCCTGCGGGTACAAGCTCCCGCGGAACTTGTCGCGCAGGGACATGCAGTCGATGCTGGCGAAGGTCAAGGACCGCCCCGAGAGCTACGCGGTGAACCTCGCGATCCTGAAGATGTTCGAGCAGGCGGAGTACTCCCCGATGCAGATCGGGCACTTCGCCCTCGCCTCCGAACACTACTGCCACTTCACCAGCCCCATCCGCCGCTACCCGGACCTGACGGTCCACCGCCTCCTGGCCGAGCACTGCCGCGGCGAACTGGAGAGCCGCCCGCCCGAGGACGTCTCCGAACTGGTCCGCCTCGGCGAGCATTGCTCCACCGCCGAGCGGCGCTCCGAGGCCGCCGAGCGCGAACTGCGGGAGGTGCTCGTCCTCCAGTACCTCGCCACGAAGATCGGCGAGGAGTTCGAGGGCGTGATCACCGGCGTGGCGAATTTCGGCCTGTTCGTCCAGAGCCCGCGGTTCCTCGTCGAGGGGTTGGTCCGCCTCCAGGACCTCGGCGACGACTGGTGGGAGGTCTCCAGCCGCTACGGGCAGGTCCGCGGCGAGGCGACGGGGACCACCTTCCGCATCGGCGACGCCATGACCGTGCGCATCGTGGCGGTGGACCTCGCCCGCCGCGAGCTGGACCTCAAGCCCGTGGAGAAGAAGGGCAAGAAGCCCGCGAAGGGCAAGGGCGGCAAGAAGCGCGGCGCCCCCCGAGGCCGGGCCAAAGGCCGCGGTCGGCGGAAGCGCCGGCGATGAACGCGGCGACGTCGAGCCCGTCGCCGGCGCCGAGGCGCGCGTCGCGCCCTCGCCCCCTCGGCGCCGCGCCGAGCTGTCAGAGGACGTATCTGTCATGACGCGATTGCCCGCCGGGAAAGCAGCGGAGCTCGTCGAGGCGCAGCGCGGGGGCGGTCCGTGGGACGTGGCGCCGTTCGGGGCGGGGAAGTTCTCGGAGACCTTCTCGGCCGACTCGGCCGACGGGCGGTACGTTCTCCGCGTCGCCCCGCCGGATGAGGTGCTTCAGCTCTTCTACGAATACCGGATGATGCGGCAGGAGCCGTACCTCCACGAGCGCATCCTCGGCGAGACGGACGTGCCGATTCCGCCGATCGCGGCGCACGATTTCTCCCGCGAGTTGATCGACCGCGATTACCTCATCATGCCCCGCGTCGAGGGCGTTCCGCTCAGCGAGGCGTCGCTCCCCCCGGCCGCGATGGAGCGGGCGCTGCGCCAGTGGGGGCGGTACGTGGGGACGCTCCACGGGCTGAGGCACCCCTCGGGACGCTTCGGATACCTGGGCGATCATCGCCCGATGGACCCCCGCCCGACCTGGCGCGAGGCCTTCGAGGAAATGTACCGCTTGGAGCTGGAAGACATCGTCGCCTGCGGCGTCTACGACCGCCGGAAGGCGGACGAGGCGATGGGCCTGCTCCGCGATCGCCTGGAGGTCTTCGACAATGCCCGGGTTCCCCGCCTGCTCCACGGCGACCTGTGGGTGACCAATCTCCTGGTCCGCCCGGACGGCGAGGCGACCGCCCTGATCGACTTCGACCGCGCCTGCTGGGGCGACGTGGAGTGGGACCTGGCGATCGCCGATTACTGCGGCGTACTCCGCCCGGAGTTCGTGAACGGCTACAACGAGACCGCCCCCGCCCCGCTCGCGCCGGACTACGCGCGCGAGCCCGACGCCGCGGTCCGACGGATGTTCTACCTGCTCTACGAGCACCAGAAGTACATCGTCATCTCGATCAGCTCCCGGCGCAACGACCCCGCCCGGGCCCGTCGCTACGCGGCCGAGTCGCTGGCGATCATGTCCCGTTTCCGCGAGACCGGCCGGGCGGCATTCTAGCGGCGACCGGGCGAGCCGCTCCGCTGCTCGCGGGACGTAGTCCCTGTGCCCCCGGCAAGCCCCCTCCGGTCCGCGAGCCGCAGGGTTCCTTTCCTGAATCACCGGCGATTTGCCCGCCCTCGCGGATGAATCCTACGTTTCCGGTGAGTCAGACGGCGGGCGGAGAGCACCCGGCCCGGTCCGCATCCCCCGAGAGCCCGAGGCAGGCCCATGGCGGCGTCCACGCAAACCCAGCCGCGCATCCTCGTGATGTCGCCGCGCCCGGAGCCGCTGGACGACCTGGCGGAGTTGCTGGACCGCGAGGGCTGGTCCCCGCGCGTGGTCAGCGACGCGATCGGGCTCTTCTCGATCGTCAAGGCCCACCACGTGGACCTGGTGCTGGTGCACCTGCCCCTGGATGAGACGGTCCGGATGGACTTGCCCAACGTGCTCCGGGCGGTCCACTGGGGCGGGTACCTGCCGGTGATGATCCTGGCGGAGGGATCCGGGCAGGACCAGCGCTGCCACTGGCTGGACGGCGGCGCCGACGACGTGGCCGACGCCCGGACCGGGGCGCCGGAGATTCTCGCGCGCATCCGCTCGCTGCTGCGGGTCAAGGAACTGACCGACCAGCTCACCGTCAGCCGGGCGGCCCTGCAGGAGGCGATGCGCCGGGAGCGGAAGCTGCTGGCCAGGCTCCGGCGCGACAACGCCCACCTCCAGACCCTCGCGACCACCGACCCGCTGACCCACGTGCAGAACGTCCGGAGTTTCCACGACCTGCTCGAGCACGAGTTCCGCGTCGCCAAGCGATACCACAAGCCCCTGAGCATGCTCCAGCTCGACGTAGACCACTTCAAGGTCGTCAACGACAACTACGGTCACCCGTCCGGCGACTACGTGCTCAAGGAACTGGCGGTGATTCTCAAGCGCAGCGTCCGCGAGTCGGACGTCGTCGCCCGGACCGGGGGCGAGGAGTTCAGCATCCTGCTGCCCCGGGCGGACCGCTCGCAGGCGGCGCAGTTCGCCGAGCGCATCCGCAGCGAGGTCAGCGCCCGACAGTTCAGCGTCTACGGGCGGGACATCCACGTGACGATCTCCATCGGCTCGGCCACGTACCCCCAGGACGCCGAGATCACCTCCCCGGACATGCTGGCCTACTTCGCGGACCAGTGCCTGCTGCTGGCGAAGGAAGGCGGGCGGGACCGGGTGCGGGGCTTCTGCGAGCTGACGGCGGACCGGCGTCGCCGCCTGCGACGCGAATGCCTGGCCACCGAGGCGCAGGCCCCGGCCGCGCCGGGCGCGCCCGAGGGCGCGCCGATCGGCGGAGAAACCGTTGACAGCCCCGAATCCGCTCTCTAGCATGGCGGCGTTCTTCGGCGCTGGTTTAACGAGGTCTCCATCATGAAGAAGCTACTGCTGTTGGCTGTGGTGCTGGGCTCGATGCTGCTCGGCGGGTGCGGAACGCTGGTGCTCACGCCCGAGGAGCGGGCGCGTCAGCACCGCCTGATTACCGATCTCCAGTCCCGCATGGTCGTCGACGACTGGGATTACATCTGGCTCTACGAGAAGAATTCCCGCCTGACCCGCTACCATCCCCGCGTGGGCATGTAAGCGACGTTTCGGCCGGACAGTACGTCTCACAGGGCCTCCGATCTTCCGGGTCGGAGGCTTTCTTGCGCGCCCGGCGCAGACGCCTGAGCGCCCCGCAGCGGTGGAGTTGTGGTTCGCTACGTTGCAGACAAGATGGTTCCCCCGGTCCGCTGGCTGCTCGGGTACGAGGGCGTGCCCTTCATGGCGCGCCCGACCTTCCGCTCTGACGTGCTGGCGAGCCTCTTCGGCGCCTTCACCTTCGGGGTGCTGACCAACCAGTTCCTCGGGCTCTTCGCCCTCAAGGCGCTGGAAGCGCAACTCTGGCTGGTCAGCCTCCTGGCCGCGGAAATGGCGGCGGGGAACTTCATGGGGGTCCTGCTGACCAAGGTCCTCCAACGGCGGCGGCGCGTGCGGACCATCGTCGCCGCGCGGACGACGGCGGGCCTGTTCATGGCGTCAATGGGCCTGCTTCCGCCGGGACCGGCCGGGCAGGGGCTGCTGATCCTCCTGCTCGCCCCCACCGCCCTGGCGCTGGCGATCAACCTGAACCTCCAGACCAGCATCCGTCACAGCAACTACCCCTCCTCGCACCGCGGGCGGATCTTCGCCCGGCTGACGATCGTCTCGATGGGCGCGATTACGCTGTCGGTGAAGCTCTCGGCCTGGCTGCTGGACACGCTGGGCTCGCACGGGCATCGGGTGGTCTATCCCATGGCGGGGGCGGCGATGCTCATCAGCGCCCTGCTCTATTCCCGCATCCGCGGACGGTCCGAACGGGCCGTGCTCGGGCCCCGCGACAAGCAGCCGTTCCGCCCGCTGGATATGCTCCACGGGCTCTCGCTGCTCTGGAAGGACCGCTACTTCGGGCAGTTCATGCTCTGGCAGCTCCTCTCGGGCTCGATGGTGCTGATGACCATGCCCCTGCTGACCAAGGTGCTCAAGGACGTCTTCAACGTCAGCTACTCGGCCGGGGCGACGGCGCTGGTGGCGGTCCCGATGATCACGCAGATGCTCTTCAGCATCCCGGTCGGGCGCGTCTTCGACCGCATCCCGGTCGGCAAGTTCCGCGCCCTGAACGCCTCGCTGTGGGCGACGAGCTGGCTGGTGCTCTTCTACGCCGCCTGGACCGGGTGGTGGATGGGCATTCTCCTGGGCTACTTCGTGCAGGGGCTCGGGCGGTCGCTGGGGCACATGGCCTTCAACCTCGGGCACACCCGCTTCGCCCCGCCGGAGAAATCCGGGCAGTACATGGGGCTGCACATGACCCTCCAAGGGTTCCGGGGGATCACCATGCCCTTCGTGGGCAAGCTGCTCTATGAGAACTTCGACCTCGGCGTCCGGGCGATCGCCGTAGCGGGCGTCCTCCAGCTCATCGCCGCGGTGGGGTTCTTCTTCTGCCCCGCCCCGCCCGGCGAGGCCGAGGAAATCGCCCGCGCCTGACCGCCGGCGCGCCGCTTTCCGGGCGCCCGCCGTGCCGCTATAATGCCGGTTTGCCGCGGGAACGGACCCGCGAGCCAGCGCGACGGGAACTTCCATGGGCGAGAGCCATCCAAGAACGGCGGTCTTCCCGGGCACCTTCGACCCGGTCACCAACGGGCACCTCGACGTGATCCAGCGAGGCCGGCGGCTTTTCGACCGGCTGATCGTGGGCGTCGGGCACAACCCGGACAAGGTCTGCATGTTCGACCAGCACGAGCGAACCGAGACGCTCCGCGAGATCGTCTCCGAGATGTCCAACGTCGCCGTCGAGCCCTTCGAGGGGCTGACGGTGGACTTCGCCCGCCGCGCGGGCGCCGATGCGATCCTCCGCGGCATCCGCAACAGCTCGGACCTGCAGTTCGAATTCCAGGTCGCCCTGACCAACCGCGTGGTGGCCGGGGTGGAAACGGTGTTCATCATGACCAGCGTGGAGTACGCCTTCACCAGCTCCTCGCTGATCCGCCAGATCGCGCAGATGGGCGGAGACGTCTCCGCCCTGGTGCCCCCGGAGGTGCTCGAGCACCTCCGCCGGCGCATCAAGCCGACCCGCAACGACGAAACGCTGGACGAAACCCACTGACGCGCCGAACGGAGGGGGCCGAACCATGAACCGATTGACGATTTTCGCCGCGGCCGTTCTCGCCGCTTGAGCGCGCCGGCTCAGGCCGCGGCCCGGCGC
>CAYTQL010000033.1:9333-14085 GCA_964439555.1 uncultured Planctomycetaceae bacterium
GGCCGTTCTCGCCGCCGCGACCGCCGCGGACGCCGAGTCGCCCGAACAGACGAGGACCGCGGGCTTCGCGACGATGCTCCGCTGCGACGCCCCGCCCGAGCAACGGGCCGAGCAGATCGCCCGGGTCTTCACCGCCTACACCGACGCCCTGGTCGCCGCGGCGGCCGAGGGAGAGCAGGAAGTCCGCGCCCGGGCAATCGACGTGCTGTTCCGGGCGGCGTTGGAAGCGCGGATCGGGCGGACGCTGCTGAAGTTCCACCCGGCCTCGGCGAAGACGCTCCGGGCCTTCCGCAAGGCCCATCCGGACCTGCTGGAGGGCGTTTTCGGGCGGAATACCGACCGGCGCGTCCTCGCCCTGCGGCGCATCGCGGCGCTGGAGGACCCCGAGGGGCTCGCCGAGCCGCTGCTGGTGCTCTGTCTGAATCACCCTGCCCCGGAGATGCGCTCCCTCGCCGCCCGCGCCGCGGCGTCGGAGCAGTACGGCTCCGAGGCGCTGGTCGAGTCGCTCGGGGAGATGCTCATCGAGGAGTACCTCTCCCACCGGACCCACGCCGACCTGGCGACGTTGGACGGCGAGACGCCGGCGGATCCGTTTGACCTGGCGCTGCGCGCGCTGGAGAAGCACCCCGGTCCCGCCTCGGCCGGACCGCTGGCGGGGCTGGTCCTCGCCCAGCGGTGGGGCGGAGACGAAAAGGCCGTCCAGGCCGCCCAGGTCCTCGCCAAGACCAAGGCCTACGGCGTCATCCCCGCGATGCGGAAGTCGCTCGGCGCCTGGCGCAAGAAGGGCTCGAGCGGCTTCAACGGCGTCCGCGTCACCCACGCCGCCAGCGACCTGCCCCTCTACGTTCTGGTGGTCCTGACCGGGCAGAATCCGGGCAGCTACGGGTTCATCATCCACCAGTCCGAGCACCATGCGGCGATCGGCTTCGCCGACCAGGACAAGCGGATGGCCGCCCTGAAGAAGTGGAAGGCCTGGTGGAAAGCGCACGAGGACGAGCCGCCCTACAAGGACCTCAAGCCGATCGAAGTCCCCGACGTCCGCCGGCGTCACCAGCCCCGGCGACCCCGCAAAGCCGCCTCGCCCGCCGGGACGCCGAAGAAAACGCCCCCCACGACACAGCCGACCCGGACCGCCGAGAGGCTCGCCGAGGCGATGGCCGAAGCGGTCGGCGAGGTGACCCCGGGGTTGGCAAGCCGGCGGTTCATGGACCGCCGCCGCGCCCAGAAAAAGCTCGAGGCGGTCTATCGCAGCGCGGTCGAGAGCCTGACCGGTGCGCCCGAGGCGGCCGCGACGCGGACGATCGCCGCGGACGCGCTGTCACGGGCGGTCGCCGAGGCCCGCGTGGCGAGGCTGCTCGCCTCGCAGGACGCCGAGGGACTCCGGACGCTGCGGGCCCTGCGTGAAACGCACCCCGGGCTCCTGCGGGACCTGCACTCGCTGAGTTGGTCCCGTGCCGCCAGGCGGCTCCTGGAACTGCCCGAAAGCAAGGTGGACGCCGAGCACGCAGCGCCGCTGCTGCTCTCCGGAATGGATCACCCGTCGGCACACGTTCAGGCCGCGGCCGTGTCCGACTGCGGACAGATGAAGCTGGATCGGCCGAAGGTCGTAGACCGCCTGCTGGGCTTCGCCCGCGAGGGGCTCAAGCGCGGACACTGGTTCCACTGGGACCGCCACACCCCCCGTCCGGACCTCCGGGCGATCGAGGCGCTGGAGGAGATCGCCCCGCCCTCGGCGGCGCCGCTGGCGCTGGCGGTGCTCACCGCGGAGAACATTCACAGTACGCGCATTCGCGCCGCCGGGGCCGAACTGCTCGTCGCCGCCGGCAGCAAAGGCGCCGTCCCCGCCCTGGCCGAGGACCTGGCGTACCGTAAGGCCAACTTCACCTGGTCCTCCGGCGACCGGAAGCTGACGATCGCCTACTGCGATGCGTCCCTCCAGGCGCTGGTGCTGCTGACCGGCCAGAAGCTGCAAGAGTACGACTTCGTCGCCTGGCCGCACCACGGGGAGCACGAAGTTCAGCTCCGGGGGTTCCCCGACGAGAAGACGCGCAAGGCGGCGATCAAGAAGTTCCAGACCTGGTGGAAGAAGCACAAAGACCGCAAGCCCTGGAAGAACCTCAAGCCCATCGAGCCGGAAGCCTTCGAAGACTGACCCCCCCCCTGCCGAGCCGGGGCGCCGCAGCCGGACGCCCGCCCGCTTGCGCGAGGGGCGCTGGAACGCGCATCGCCCGTCCGATCCGCGGCGTCGCCCGCTACACGGCGGCCTCGACGCCGTTGCGGCGCTTGACCTGCTGCCCGCGCTGCATGGCGATGATGCCCGTCCTCGCCAGCTCGCGGATGCCGTAGGGGCGGATCAGGTCGATGAACGCCTCGATCTTGTCCTCGGGTCCGGAGAGCTGGACCATGAGGCTGTTGCGCGAGACGTCCACCACCCGCCCGCGGAACATGTCCACGAGCTGGACGATCTCCGGGCGCTTCTCCGGCGGCGCGTGGACGGTCGCGAGCATCAGGTCCCGCTCGACGTAGTCGGTCTCCACGTAGTCGCGGACCTTGACGGTGGTAATGATCTTCTCGAGCTGCTTGCGGACCTGCTCGACGATGCGGTCGTCGCCGACGACCACGATCGTCATCCGCGAGAGTTCCGGGTCCTCGGTCCGTCCGACGACCAGGGAATCGATATTGAATCCGCGGGCGGCGAACATCCCCGCGATATGGGCCAGCACGCCGGACTGGTTCTGCACCAGGGCGGTGATCACGTGTCTCATGGAAAGCTCCTGATGGCGGAAAGCCGAAATTCGGAATGCGGATTTCGGGCTTCGCGCTCCTTTTAGCTCAGTCGTCCGATATCGCCCATGTCCATCTCGTGGAGGCTCTTGCCGGCGGCGACCATGGGGTAGACGTTCTCCTCCGGCTCGACCTTCACGTGGAGGACGACCGGACCTTCGTGCTTCATCGTCTCGTTGATTCCGTCGGCCAGTTCGGACCGCTCGGAAATCTGGATGCCCTTGGCGCCGAATCCCTCGGCCACGCGGCAGAAGTCCGGGCACTTGTGGACCACCGAGCTGTAGCGCCGCCCGTAGAACAGTTCCTGCCACTGGCGGACCATGCCGAGGAAGTCGTTGTCGAGGACGATGAACTTCACGGGCTGTTCGTACTGCACGGCGGTGATGACCTCGACCATGGTCATCGAGAAGCTCCCGTCGCCGTCGATGTCGATGACGGTCTTGTCCGGGTTGCCGAACTGCGCTCCGATCGCGGCGGGGCAGCCGTAACCCATCGTGCCCAGCCCGCCGGAGGAGAGCATCTGCCGCGGACGCCGCCAGCCGTAGAACTGGGCGGCCCACATCTGGTGCTGCCCGACGCCGGTGGTGACGATGGCATCGTGGTCGGTCAGCTCGCCGAGCTTCTCGATGACCTCCTGGGGCTTGACCTTCCCCTGCGCGTCGTACCGCAGCGGGTAGCTCCTCTTCCACTCGTCGATCTTCTCCAGCCACGCCGAGCGGTCCGGGGTCTCGATGAACCCGAGCATCTTCTCGAGGATGTCCTTCGCGTCGCCCACGACGGGGATGTCCACGTCCACCGTCTTGGAGATGCTCGAGGGGTCGATGTCCACCTGGATGATCTTCGCGTGCGGGGCGAAGGTCTCGATCTTCCCGGTCACCCGGTCGTCGAAACGGGAGCCGACGGCGATGAGGCAGTCGCAGTCCTGCACCGCGTAGTTCGCCGCGGCGGTTCCGTGCATGCCGAGCATCTGAAGCGCCAGCGCGTCGGTCTCGTCGAAGGCGCCGAGGCCCATCAACGTGGTGGTCACGGGGATGCGCCCCTTGCTCGCCACGGCGCGAAGGACGTCGGAGGCTTCGGCGCTGATCACGCCGCCGCCGACGTAGAGCACCGGACGCCGGGCGGCGTTGATCGCCTCGGCCGCGTGCTTGACCTGGCGCATGTTGCCCGTCGTCCGGGGCTTGTACCCGGGCAGGGACGGTTCGAGGTTCGGCGCGGCGGTCAGCTCGGAGACCGTCACGTCCACCGGGATGTCCACCAGCACCGGGCCCGGGCGTCCGGTGCGGGCGACGTGGAAGGCTTCCTTGATCACGCGCCCGAGGTCGCGGACGTCCTTGACCAGGAAGTTGTGCTTGGTCACCGGGCGGGTAATGCCGGTGGTGTCCGCCTCCTGGAAGGCGTCGTTGCCGATCAGGAAGCTCTTGACCTGCCCGGTCAGCGCCACCAGGGGCACCGAGTCCATGTGGGCGGTCGCCAGCCCGGTCACCAGGTTCGTCGCCCCGGGCCCGCTGGTCGCCAGGACCACCCCCACCTTGCCCGTGCTACGGGCGTATCCGTCGGCCATGTGGGCCGCGCCCTGCTCGTGCCGGGTCAGCACGAAACGAATCGGGGAGCTGTAAAGGCGGTCGAAGATCGGGAGCACCGCTCCGCCGGGGTACCCGAAGAGCAGGTCCACGTTCTCGTCCACCAACGCCTGGTGGAAGACCTCTGCGCCCGCGCTGCCGACGAGCTGCTCGGCGCCGGTGTTCTTGCTGTCAGTCATGGTTGCATCCCTGTAATTACCGGAAAAGGTTCGTGCCAGTGTAGCGTCCGATCCCGCCGGCCAGAAGAGATCATCCAGCAACGGCAGGATCGCGGCGCCGCAATATCCGAAGATGGCGTCGACCCCATCCTCGACCAGCGCCCGGCGGAGGATGCAGCGTCCGGCGGCGTCGGGTCGGAGTCCGGGGGTCCGGGGGGTCGCGGGCCTTC
>CAYTQL010000034.1:0-1422 GCA_964439555.1 uncultured Planctomycetaceae bacterium
CTCAGTGTGCTGTCCAACGACATCGGATCACTCCCAAAGGCTTCGTCAGTTTCGTGTGCCGTATTGCTCGTACCACGGGCTGAACTGACCTCCCCGCTGCTGGCGGAAGTCGTAGGTGCCCGGGTTCTCCTGCAGGTATTTGCGCCCGAGTTTCTGAATCTCGCGGGCGAATTCCATCGCCGCGGGGCTCGACGGGGCGTCGACCGGTCGGTAGGACCAGAGCACCAGCCGCTCGCCGCCGCCGCGGGTGCGGATCTTGCGGATCTCCGCGAAGACCGGCTTCCCGTCGATCTTGTGCTGCCGCAGCCATCGGACGATGTGCTTCGCCCGGTCCTTGTCGTCGTCCGAGGCGCCTTGCAGCGCCTGGATGACCAGATACCACTTACCCTTCTCCCGCGGGGGCGGCTTGAGGGCCTCTCGGTCGCTCGCGTCCTGCCCGCCGCCGGCGGCGACGTCCGCTTCCGGGCCGGCCGTCGCCCGGCCGAGATAGAAGCTTCCGAAAAGCAGAACCACCACGCCCAGCAGCGCCGCCATGGCGGCCACGGGCGTGAGGCTCAGCCGCAGGCGACCGTCGCCAGTGCTCAACGCCGGTTCGTGCGCCTCGGCGATCGGCTTCTTCGGCGGCGCCGTCGGTTCGGGCGTCCGCTCGATCCGCTCGGCGGCCGGCTCGGTCTGCTGCTGACCTTCCGCGTCGTCCTCTTCGCCCTGCATCCAGTGGGGGACCGCGAACTTGCGGTCCGCCTCGGGGCGGTTGCGGGACATCGCCTCGAACAACGCCGTCGGTTTACGCTTCTTCGTCATAGCGCCTCCGTGCCTTGCGGCGTTCGTCCCAGCGAGGCTTCGAAACCAAGGGATGCTACAGACTTCCGCAAAGTCTGTCAAGCAAAGCAACACCCCGATTCGAGCAGGTCTGCACCCGTGCGAGCAGCGTCTGCGCCGGAAACCCCGAACGCGTCGAACCCGGAGGAGCGACACGCCGGGAACGCTCCCGCCGGGTGCGGGTTTTCAGTCCGCCGGGCGCGTCGCCGGCGCCCGGCCGCGGGCGTCGGCCGCGGCGCAGAGGTCCAGGAGCATCTGCTTGAGGCGCCCTTCCCAGACCAGCCCGGTCACCCGGGTGGTGATCCGTCGGAGTTCCTTGGGTTGCCCCGCCGCGGCAAAGACCGCCTCGGACTGCTCGTAGGGCGCCGTCAGGTCCAGCAGGCCGTGAAGGACCAGCAGACGCGCGTCGAGCCGCTTGACCGCCTCGATCGCCGAGGCGCGGTCCGGGTCGAACTCCCCCAGCTCGCCGGCGCGGGCGAGGACCTCCTCGAAGCGTGCGGCGCTCATCTGCGGCGCGACCATCGCCAGGCGCCGCCGGGCGACCGCCTCGGCGCTTGCGTACGGCGCCTCGACCATCACGGCGCGGACGTTCTCGTTCCCGGC
>CAYTQL010000034.1:1432-5167 GCA_964439555.1 uncultured Planctomycetaceae bacterium
AGAGCAGGGCGGTGATCGCCCCGAGGTTCAGCCCGTAGACGCACACGTCCCCGGCGATCCGTTCGTCCTCGCGGAGCTGCCGCATCACGGCGCGGACCTCCTCGGACTCCCGCGCGCCGTAGGTGGTGTAGAGCCCGCCGGAGCGCCCGTGGGCTCGGAGGTCGGGCAGGACCACGTCGTAGCCCTCCTCGGCGAGCGCCTGGCCGAGCCCGAGGTAGGTCGCCTTGGACTCGGTCAGTCCGTGGAGCAACAGCATGGTCCCGCGGGGCTCGCCGGTGCGCGCGCAGAGCACCCAGGTGTCGATCTCCACGCCGCCGGGGGTCATCACCCGCCGGTGCAGGTCGATCCGTCCGCTTTCGCGAAGCCGCTCGCCGGTCCCGGTGATCTCCTCGCAGACGCGCCCGGGCCCGGTGTTGAAGCGGACCAGCCGACGGGCGTACTGCTCCGTCGTGCAGCCTGCGGCGAGGGCGGCGGCGACACCGAGAGCAAGGAGCGTCAGCTTGCGTCCCATCGCGGGTTCTCCTTCCGTGGCGAGTCCCTTTGCCGCCTGCCACTATACCCCGGTCCCGCGGGAAGGGCGAGAGGCAACTTTCCCCTGCTCCCGGCCTTCGCCCGGGGCGGGCGTCGGCGATTCAGGTGCGTTTGAACTGCTTTTCCAGTTCGGCGAAGGTCAGGCGGATGGTGGTGGGGCGTCCGTGGGGACACGCCGAGAGCTTCTCGTCGCCCAGGCGCTCGCGCCGGGCGAGCAGGGCGTCGATCTCGGCGGCGCTGAGGGGGTCGCCGGCCTTGACGGCCGCTTTGCACGCCATCACCGCCAGGAGCTGCTCGACGAGCCGCTCGGCGTCGGCGGTCTCGTCGTCGGCGAGGGTGTCGAGCATCTCGCGGAGGAACACCTCGGCGTCGATTCCGCGGTGGATCAGCAGCGTGGGGAACCGCTGGATCGCCTGGCTGCCGGGCCCGAAGGGCGAGACCTCCACGCCCAGCAGCTCCAGCAGCTCGGCGTGGGTTTCGAGGAGCGCGGTCTCGGCGTCGCTGACCCGTAGCGGACGGGGGATCAGCACCCGCTGGGACTCCAACGCTCCGCCGGTGAGCCGGCGCTTCAGGTCGTTGTAGATCAGCCGCTCGTGCAGCGCGTGCTGGTCGATGATCAGCACGCCCGAGGCGTCCGAGGTCACCAGGTAGCTCTCGTGCAGTTGCAGGGCCGGCGGCACGTCGGCGTCGGCGGGCGGGCGAAGCTCCAGCGTTTCGCCCGGGGCGTCGGACGCCCCGGGCGGGGAGGCGGGCTCTGCCGGGGCGGGCGTCGGTCGCGGCGGGTGCGGGGTTTTCGCGTCCGGGCGGGGCGGCGTCGCGGGGGGCTCGGGCGTCCGGGAGAGCCACGGGCGCTCGGTTTCGGCGTCCCGGACCGGCGAACGCGCCGGCCCGCCCCCGGAACTGAAAGCGCCGAGGTCCAGGCGCGGTTGGCGGTTGGGGGCGCTTTGGAAGAAGTCCGCCAGCGCTTCGCGGAGCGAGTCCTTCCGGGCGTCGGTTTTACCGGGCAGTTCGGGCTTCTCTGCGCGGTCGAGGTCCACCGAGGGCGTCAGGTTCGCCCGGTTCAGGGCGTCCTTCAGCGCCGCGAGGAGTTCCCCATGCACCTGCTGGGACTCCCGGAAGCGGACCTCGATTTTCGTGGGGTGCACATTGACGTCCAACGCCTCGGGCGGCACGTCGATGAACAGGACCGCCACCGGCCAGCGGGATGCGTCGAGCAGCCCGCGGTAGGCTTCCCTCAGGGCGTGGGAGAGCATCCGGTCGCGAACGTACCGCCCGTTGACGAAGACGTACTGCCACTTCCCCGAACTCCTCGCGGCCGAGGGACGCCCGATGAGCCCGCGGACCCGCACCTCGCCGCCGTCGCGCTCGATGGGCAGCAGGTCCTCCGAGAGTTCGGACCCGAAGAGGTCTTCCGCTCGCCGGCGGGTGGAGTCCACGGCCGGGAGGTCCTGGCTCTTGCGGGTGTTGTGGGTGAGCGTGAACGCCACCGGCGGATGGGCCAGGGCGAGGCGGGTAAGCTGCTCGGAGACGTGCCCGGCTTCGGTGGTGGCGGTGCGGAGGAATTTGCGCCGGGCGGGCGTGTTGTAGAACAGGTCGCGGACGGTGATGACCGTTCCCGGCGCGCCCGGGCAGGGGCGCAGCTCGCCGAGCTCCGGGCCCGCCGCCTCGATTTCGCACCCGGCGGTTTCCCCGACCCGGCGGGTTCGGGCGTGACAGTGGGCGATCGAGGCGACGGACGCCAGCGCCTCGCCGCGGAAGCCCATCGTGCGGATGGCGAAGAGGTCATCATCGGCCGGGAGCTTGCTCGTCGCGTGCGGAACGAACGCCAGGGCGAGGTCCTCCGGGCTCAGGCCTCCGCCGTCGTCGGCGACGCGGATCAGCCGCTTGCCGCCGTCCTCGATCGTCACGTCGATCCGCTTCGCGCCGGCGTCCAGGGCGTTCTCCACCAGCTCCTTGACGACGCTGGCGGGGCGCTCGATGACCTCCCCCGCGGCGATCTGGTTGACGAGATGGACCGGCAGAACCCGGATGGGCATGGCAAAACGACTCCGTTCGTTCGCGGGCTGAGGCTTCTGTCCCGAGGCACGGCGACCGCCGCGCCCTCCGGACCATTCTACCGCAGGGCCGGCGCATCAGGAAACGCCCGGCCGTGTCCGATTCCTCCCCCTGCGCCTCGCCCGAAAGCGGACTACCCCACGTTGGGGAGGGCGACGGTGTCGTCGGTGCGCTGCTGCCAGCGTCCGATGCGGGCGGCGAGGTCGCGAATCCGCTCGGCCTGGTCGGGGTCGGAGAAGCGGTTGGTCAGCTCCAGCGGGTCGGCGTCGAGGTCGAAAAGCTGGTGCTCGCCGGTGGTCGAGACGTTGAGCTTCCAGTTGTCCAGGCTCACGCAGGTTCGGATCTGCTCGCCCTTGGCCTCGTGCAGTTCGCTCGGGGCGGCCAGGTCTTCCGCCCACTCGGGGACCTTGGCCGGGGGCTCGCCGGAGCGGTCGGAGTTCCACTCGATGAACACGTCGCGTTCGGCATGCCCCCGGTCCATCGCGGCGGCGAGCGATTCGCCCTCGAGGTGTTCGGGGATCGGCTGGTCCAGCAGGTCGAGGAGGGTGGGGACCAGGTCGATCTGGCTGACCGGTCCGCGGACGCGGCTGACGGAGCGCTGCCCCGCCCGGCGGATCATCATCGGGACGCGGGAGGATTCCTCGTACATGAAGCCTTTGCCCAGCATCCGCCGACTGGCCATCATGTCGCCGTGGTCGGAGGTGTAGACGATGAGCGTCTCCTCGTCCTGCCCGGTCTCGCGGAGGGCGTCGAGGATCCGCCCGACGTAGGTGTCCACGAGGCTGACCAGTCCCCAGTAGCGGGCGGTCAGCTCGCGCCAGTCGTCGGGGGTCTGAAGCCGCTGACCTCCGTAACCGTTGGCGTACCAGTCGGCCCGCTTGAGTTTCTCGCGGAGGGAATGCGCCTCGGCCTCGAAGTTCTCCGGCAGGGGGATGTCGGCGGGGTTGTACTGGTGGTCCCGGGCGCTGTGGTAGGGCATATGGGGCTCGAGGAAGTTCACGTAGAGCACCCACGGCTCGTCGCGATGGGCCTGCATGAACTCGCGCGCCGTCCCGGCGAGGTACGCCGGGCGCGAATGCTCCTCGGGGAGTTTCATGAGCTGCCCGCGGAAGAAGCGGTCGCCGATCTCGGGCGGAAGCTGCGGCTGGG
>CAYTQL010000034.1:5177-13960 GCA_964439555.1 uncultured Planctomycetaceae bacterium
GGGGGTTGGGCTTGTAGCCCTTGGCGATCAGCCAGTGGTGGTAGTCGGACCGCTCCGCCTGGTCGCGCCGGGGCTTGTACCAGTTGTGATAGGTATCCTCGGTGCCCTTCCACTCATCGAAGCCGTGCTGGGCGAAGATTTCGTCGCCCAGGTGCCACTTGCCGTGGTGGGCGGCGGCGAAGCGGTCGCGGAGCATCTCCGGCAGGCAAGGCGTCTCGTCGGGCAGGGGGATGTTGTTCTGCTCCAGCCCGGAGGTGTGCGGCGTCAGCCCGGTCAGCAGGCTGCATCGGCTGGGCGTGCAGACCGGCTGGGTGACGTACGCCTGGTCGAAGATGGTGGACTGCTCGGCGAGGCGGTCGAGGTTGGGCGTCTCGATCTGCTCATTGCCGTAGGCGCCGAAGGTGTCGTAACGCTGCTCGTCGGTGTAGAGAAAGAGAAGGTTCATGTTTTCGTTGACTGGTTGACTGGTTGGCGGGGTGTACGGGTTCGCTCGCGCGGCGCGCGTGCACGGAAACCGCGATCATTCCGGCTTGCGTCGCGACAGTCAAGCGTTCGCCGGGGCAGACCCGCCACGTATCTGCGTTCACCGTCGTTGGTCGGCGCTGTCGAGTCGAGCAGTTCCCGGGCGCGCGGGCTTCGGGGCTCTCGGGGGCGAGCGCGATGCAGCGCCGCAGGTACGGTTTGATCCGCTCGACGCGCCTGTCCCACGCCGCCTGCTCGGCCGCGACGTTCCCGAACGGCCAGAGGCGCGGGGACAGCTCGACGCCGCCGTCGGGAATCTCCTCGACGCGCACTTCCAGCAGCAGCGGATAGGTTCCCTCCTTCAGCGCGGAACGGGCGCCGGGGGCGAGTCAGGGCGGTCATGTTTGCCTGGACCTGCCTGGTGAGCTTACGGAATTGCGGCGTGAGGGCATCGCCGGCGCTCGCGGTCGAGGCGGCGAGCAGAAGGCAGAGCAGTACCGGCCGTTTCATGGCGGCTCCCGGGGATTGCAAAGACACATCGGCGGCGTTTATCGGTTTAACGGGCGACGCTGCGCCGTGTGGCGTGGATTTGCCGGGGCGTTGGCAATCGCCGGCGCTCGATCTACCATACCGTTTCAGACGAATGAACCGAATCGCTCTACGATCCCTCGCACTTTCGCTTGTACTGCTCGCCCTCGGCTGCGAGGAGCGGGTGAGCCCGAACCGCTCGCCCGGCAGCGCCGAGCGTCCCCGGCGGGCCCGTCACGAGCGGAAGCACGGCGAGCACCTTACCCGGGGCCGCTCGAGGCGGATCGAGCTGCTGTTCATCGGCGACTCGATCACCGAAGGCTGGAAGGGCGCCCCGGAGATCTGGCGGCGGGAGTTCGGCCCGTACCGACCGGCGAACTTCGGGATCAGCGCTGACCGGACCGAGTGGCTGCTCTGGCGACTGGAGGAATCGCTCGAGGGGCTCTCGCCGGAACTGGTGGTGCTGATGATCGGGACGAACAACCTCAAGTCCGGCCGGACGCGCGATCCGCCGCCGGAGGTCGCCCGGGGCGTCGAGGCGGTGGTCGAACTCATCGGCCGCAAACTTCCCGGGGCGCATATCCTGCTGATGAGCATCCTGCCCCGCCAGCCGCACCGGTACGACTGGATCGACCACGCCGTCCGGCGGACCAACCGCCTGATCCGCCCGCTGGGCGACGCTGAACGGGTGACCTACGTGAACCTTCACGATCGCTTCCTGGATGACCAGGGCGCCCTGCGCCGGGCGCTCTACCGCGGCGACCTGCTGCACCTCAGCCGCGCGGGCTACGCCGCCTGGGCCGAAGCGATCCGCCCGCATATCCGCAGTCGGCTCGGCCGGGAGATGAGCCCAACCGAGCGGACGGGCGGGCTGTCCGACTGACTGAACCCGCACGAGAGAGACGTTCAGAGGAAAGGAACCGTTCAATGACGCGACTGACGACGACCGCGATCGTGGCTGCCCTTCTGGCGACGCTGCTGGCGGCCCCCGCCCTGGCGCTGGAGAAGCCGAAGCTGATCTTCACCACCGAGGAGCACCTCGCCAAACTCCGCGGGGCGATCGAGAAGGGCTCGGGGCACCACGCCCGGGCCTTCGCCGCCCTCAAGGCCCGCGTGGACAAGGGCGACCTCAGCGCCTACACCAGCGAGAACAAGTACGACAAGAGCTACGGCGCCCGCGAGGCCGCCTTCGCCTACCTGATCACCCGGGACGACAAGTACGCCAAGCGGGCCTACGAGATCGTCGAAAGCGTCTACACCGACAAGAAGCAGCGCGCCACCCCGCTGCGCAAAAGCGGGCTCAACCGCGCGATGATGTCCATCGGCGTCGCGATCCCCTACAACTGGTGCTGGGACGCCTGGACGCCCGAACAGCGCAAGTTCGTCAAGGGCAAGATCGACGAGGCCCTGCACGCCTGGCAGCACAAGTTCGGGCACGCCAACGTCCGGCGCCCGTACGTGAGCAACTGGGCGGCCGTCACGCGCGGCGGCGAGCTGATCATGATGATCTGCGCCGGCGAGGTCGAAAACCGCAAGAAACGCTACGACCAGATCAAGTCCCACCTCGAGCAGCACATGAAGTTCGGCTTCGGCGACCTCGGCGTCTCGCAGGAGGGCGTGGGCTACACCGAGTACCCCGGCGGGTTCCTCCTCCCGGCCGTCTACGCCGCGAAGTCCATCGGCGATGACGAGCTCTGGAAGGTCGCCCAAACCCGCGACTGGTGGAAGCTGGCGATGTACTCCCACACCTTCCAACCCCACGAGCGGAAGTTCCTCCAGCAGGGCGTCTCGCACACGAGCAACTTCGACGAGGGCTGGGTCTCGCTGCTGCTCAATGACGCCCCCGCCGAGCAACTCCCGTACTACGTCTACTGGTACGACCGCCACATGGGCGTCAAGGCCCCGGGCACCGAGCAGGACAAGTACGACTCCCAGCGCGCGGGCACCGTCTGGAGCGTCCTGTACTACCCGCTGGGCGTCGAACCCAAGGACCCCACCGGCGTCTACCCCATCGGCGTGGCCGATCAACGCGGGTACCACTTCTTCCGCAACCGCTGGAAGGACGAGAACGACATCCTCACCGCGTGCATGGGCGACGAGGTCCACCACTCCCACGCCTGGGACCAGCCGGAGAACCTCGCGATCGACCTGATGGCCTACAACACCCGCTTCATCGGCGGGCCCGGCAAGAAGCGAGATCACAAGCTCTACTCCAGCCTGCTCGTCGATGGGAAGTACAACGTGGACCGGTCGGTGCGCCTCACCGGCGGGACCGTCGCCTTCGAGGCCGATACGTCCGAGGGCTACGTCATCGTCGACGGCGGGAAGCTCTACAAGGCCCTTGGCGTCGAGGACGCGAAGCGCCACATGGCGCTGCTGATGTCGGCCGAGCACAACAACGCCCTGATCAGCACGCTGGACCGGGTCAAGTCTGACAAGGAACACACCTATACCTGGCAGATCAACCTCGGCAGCGACCAAGACGACGACGAGGTCAAAGCGACCACCGTCGCCGAGGCTGGACGCAAGACGATCATCCTCCGCGGACGCAACAAGGGCTTCGTGAAGGCGTGGGTGGTTCACCCCGTTGAGGCGAAAATCGAGATCGGCGACCCGACCCGTGTGAACGTCAAGGGCGCGAACCAGGACATCTGGGTGCTCATGGCCGTCGGCGCGGGCGACCCGCCGACCGCGAAGGTCGCCGGCGAGGGCATGGACGCGACGGTGACCGTCGGGACGACCAAGGCCCGGTTCGACAGCGAGAAGGGCCGGATCGTCATCGACGGCGACTGACACGGAGATCGGTCGACGGGCAGCCCGAGCAACCCCACCGGCGGACCCCCTCGGGGGTCCGCCGGAGACAGCGAACGGAGAGGACGCACAATGAGAACGTCAGCGGTGCTTGCATTGCTGGTTCTGGCCGCTCTTCCGGCGGTCGCCGACGAGATCGACGACCTGGCCGCGAAGCTCGGGCCCGAGGCCCGGTTCGCGGACTACAAGCCCGACTGGAAGGTCGAGAAGCGCACCTTCACCTTCCAGCACGTCGGGGGCCCGAAGATCAAGAAGTGGTGGGTCATCATGGACGGCGACAAGTACGTCGCCCTCCACCGCAGCGGAGACTTCAACCTCCTCGCGGTCACGCCGGAGAAGGCGAAGACCGAGCTGAAGATGCCCACCGGGCGTTACCACCTCGACACTCAGCTCGGGCCCACGCTGGCGACCTACCAGTTCCTCAAACCCATCAAAACCCACGGGTCCATCCAGCTCGAGGAGCTCGACGATTCGCCGAAGGACACCTGGACCGTCGGAAAGGACGGGACCCTGACCCTCCGGCGCAAGCTCCACACGAACGGACGCAAGACCGACCACCGGTTCGTCCTCTCGGTGGACCCGGTCTTCGGCTACCGGATCGACGCGAAGTACGACATCCGCTTCGAGAAGCACCCCGGGCCCAGAGCCAAGCTTGGCGCCCCGACCTTCACCCCCGGGTGCTACCCGGTCTGGCCGGAGCATCGCGTCTACGACCGCACGGTCCATACCCCCGGCTTCGGCGGCAGCGGGTACCGCGGGTGGGCGAACAACCTGATCGTCATGGACCGCTGCGACGTGAACAAGAAGAAGAACTCCTGGCGCGACGGCGGGTTCATCGCGCACCTGACCACGCGCGACGGGTGGGGTGTGGTCCATACACGCGAAGACGGCAGCCCGGACATCGCCATGCCGGTCTGCAACGCCCATAACGACTTCCACGCGGCCGCGAAGGTCCCCGAGACGCTGCCCAGGGACGAGAACGGCTGGCTGCACTGGACGCCGCATTACCGCCTGATGGGCCTGCCCCCGGAGATCTCGAAGCACATCTGGGACGAGATGAAGCTCGTCTGCGCCGACCAGAAGGGCATCGTGATGGGCGTGGGCGAGATCGAGGGCTTCGAAGAGGAACCCACCCCGCTGAGCGAGCCGGAGCGCGGGCTGGTCTGGACTTCCGGCGGTCCGAAGGTGACCACCGACGAGGCCCGCAGCGGGACCAAGTCGATCGTCATGGATCGCTCGCAGCGCCCGAATCTCCCGCAGGTCGCCTGCAAGCCGAACTCGCGCTACCGCATCGAGGCGTACTTCAAGCTCAAGCCCCTGACCGACGAGCAGATCGCCAAGCGAAAGGCCCGGCGGGCCCGGCGGATCGAGAAGCTCAAGAAGAAGGGCAAGAAGGCGCCGGAGCCGCGGGACGGGTCGAAGCTCGAGCCCCGGGCGTACATCAAGGCGCGCTGGTTCGAGTGGTCGCCGTACCGCAACGAGTGGATCAAGGTGCTGGAGTCCGACAAGGCCACCGCGGAGACCGACGCCTGGCAGCGCGTGGTCCTGGAGTTCGACACGCCGGCCTACGACCCCTTCGTGGACCTGGTCATCGAGGTCGAGGACGCCACGGCGTACATGGACGATTTCCACTTCCGCCGCATCGGCCCGGCGGAAGGAAACGGCGAGTAACTGCGGCGGACGCGGACGCCGCGGACCCGGCAACGCGGGCGAACTGCTTGCCCTGCGGTCCCGGCGGGACAGCCCACCAACCGATCCACCGATTCCGAGGCGTCACATGAACACACGAGTTTCCCTCCTCGCCGTGCTCGCCCTTGCAGGCGTCGCCGCGGCCGAGACGAAGACCTGGAGCTACACCAACCCGGCCGGGCGGTACGAAGACGAACTGCTGCGGCTGAAGATGGACTTCGACGCGCCGCTCGATCCGCAAACGGTCGTGGTCACCGAGGACGGCGAGACCGTCCCGTTCCAGGTGGACGGGAAGCACGTCTGGGTGCTGACCTCCATGGACCCCGGGCAGAAGCACACATGGAAGGTCGTGGTGCACAAGGGCAAGGTCGCCCGGGCGGTGTCGGGCCCGTTGGTGTTCGTGGACCGGGCTGGGGGGAAGGTCACGCTCCGGAACGATCGCTTCGCCGTCGCCGTCCCGGACGGCGCCGACGCCGCGGACGCCCCCGGCCCGGTCGCGGGCGTCCGTCTGCGGGAGAAGCTCTGGGCGGGCGCGAGCGAATGGCAGACGAAGCTCACGCCCCGGAAGCAAACCACCGAGGTCCTCGCCGACGGGCCGCTGTTCGCGAAGGTGCGCGTCCGCACCGAGTTCGAGCCGACCGACGCAGTCGCCGAACCCTTCAGCGAGATCACCCTGACGCTCCGCCCCCACGCCGAGTACACCATCGTCGAGGAGCATCACGACATGGCCGCCGGCGACGCGTGGGTGCTCGAGCTCACCAAGGGCATGAAGGCGACCGGCGGGATGATGCGCCGCTGGCGCAAGGCCCCGTTCCAGGGCGACGAAGCCCTCCGCCAGATCGACCTCACCCCCGGCCAGACCCGCCTCGGGCACACGCTGATGACCCTCCAGCCGCGCTGGACTCAGGCGTTCGACGAGGGCTGGTTCTTCGCCGCCTGCGACGCCGAATCCTGCTTCGGCGCCATCCCCGCGCGCGCCGGGCGGTGGTTCTGGCCGCACGAGAATCTCCTCGAGGTCCTGCTCCGGGACAGCGGCGACTACGCCGCCCTCCACATGCCGACCGACCGCGGGCGGCGGTGGTGGATGCTCCTGGCGGCGCCCAAGGCCGACCTGCTCCCCAGGAAAGTCGAGTACACCGACCGCCGGGGACGCAAAAAGGCCCGCACCACCGACCCGACCCGCGCGCTGGTCTCCCGCGCTGCGATGCGCCCGCTGAACAAGATCGCCCACGAATACATCACCGCCTGGGAGGGGATGGACAAGGGCGGGTTCGCCGGGGCGTTCTTCTACGCCGGGTACACCGACCCGACCAGCGGACGCCGCGGACAGGGACGCGGGGCGGTCAAGGCGGCCAAGCAGGGCAAGCCGGGCGCCCTCTCCACGCTCACGAGCGTGCAGGTGAACTTCGACCCCGACTGGTACGGCTCCTACTGGAACCGCTGGAGCCCGATCAACCCGAACTTCTTCACCGACTTCATGAAGCTGCCGATCGCCAACGCCTGCCGCCTCGAGGGGCACCCGCAGTTCAAGCGTTTCGCGCGGCTCGCCGAGCAGGTCTTCCGGGAGGACGTCTACCACTCGGTGACGCTGCCCGGCGGGGCGGGGCAGGAATGCCCGGGCTACCAGGCTCATGGGATGAGCCAGTGGGTCAAGCTCGCCGGAATCACCCGAAAGCACCTCGGGTTCGACCCCACCAAGTGGCCTCGGTTCAAGGCCGCCGCGCGCTTCCTCGTCCACGTCTCCCAGCCCGACGGGGCGGGCAAGCGGAAGTTCCACCCCGGCGGAGACACCCACCCCGGTCGGCCGGACCCGGTTGCATACGCCCGTCAGTTCGGCGTCCGCGAGAACGTCAGGAAGTTCAAGACCGAGGAACTGCCCGGCTTCGGCGTGATCTTCCGCAACAAGCCCGGCACGGCCGAGGAGACCTACCTCGCCTTCAAGAGCGGGCCCAATCGTGGGCACTATCACGGCGACCAGCTCTCGATCCACTACTGCGCCGACGCCCGGAAGCTCGCGATCGACCACCATTGCTCCTACAGCCCCCGCCCGGGGCAGGAGCACATGCACAACCGCGTCTCGTTCAGCACCGACGACTGGCCGTACGCGAACATGGATGGGTACGAGCGGGTTCTGGCGTTGAAGACCTCCGACGTTGCGGACCTCGCCGTGGGGCAGGTGGAATCCAAGCGCATCCGCTTCCAGAAGAAGCTGCCCCCCGAGGACTGGGACGCGGTGGGCCCGTACAAGCATTTCGAAAAGCCGCTGGTCTACCGGCGGACGATCGTCGGGCTCAAGGACGGCGCCGGCGACGACTACTTCGTCATCCGGGACCAGTACCGCGGCCCCGAGCTCACCGCGACCTACAATCTCCACGTGCTCAACGGCAAGACCGAGCGGTCGGACCGGCTCATCGACATGGGGCGGCTGCAACTGTTCTGCGCGACGCCGGAGGCCTTCGAGTTCGAGAGCTTCCCCTGGTCGCACGACCGCGGCGGCGGGGAGAAGACCGCCGGCGCCCGCCTGAGCCGCACCGGCGGGGACGTCGAGTTCGTCACCGTTCTCTACCCCGGCGGCAAGGCGCCGAAGATGGAGTCCATCGACGGCGGCGTCCGTGTGACCGTCGGCGACCAGACCGATGAGATCGTCTTCACCGACGCCGGCTGGCCGGAGCCGCTCGAGCCCGGGGGCGCCAAGGCCCCCAAGGCGGTCACCGTCACCCGCGACGGCAAGGTCGTCCTGACCCTCGGCGGCGCAGAGTTCGACCTCGACCGCTCCCAGGGCAAGGTCGGGCTCTTCGTGCCCGACTGCGGCTACGACTTCGGGCCGATCCCCAAGTGGCTCAGCGACCAGCGCAGCGCCATCCCCGACTGGGCCGACCTCGAGCTCCGCATGATGGGCGGCGTCGTGCCGAACGGCGAGTAGCGCAGAGCGGGCCGTATCCGCCCGGTCTTCGTGCTGCGTCGTGGTCGTGCGATGCGACCCGGCGCATCGGGCATCCGCGGTTGCCGCCTTTCGTTGTTCAGCCCAGTTCGGCGTAGAGCCGTTTGACGGTTTCGTAGGCCTGCTTGGGTCGGCGGTATTCGTCGACGACGCCCTTGTTGTTGAAGGCTCTCGGCCGGCCGATGGCGGGCTTGGCCTTTTCGCCGGTGCGGATGTCGCCGAACTGCCAGATCGCCAGGCCGCAGGCGCGGTCGTTGTCGAAGAACAGATGGCGGATGACCGTCTCCAGCAGGCGGGCCTGATACTGCTCGGTCCAGCGATGGGCGTTGACGTCCCCCCAGCCGTAGAGGGC
>CAYTQL010000035.1:0-13802 GCA_964439555.1 uncultured Planctomycetaceae bacterium
GCTACCGATCTGTCTCGGGAAGACTGGCACAGCATTGAGGTAAGGATGGACTTCGTTGATGGGGGAAAAAATGATCTCGTGAGCATCGACCTCAACAGTTCGTCGACGGCGGGACTCACGACTTGGGAAAGCGCGGTGTTTTACAACAACAGCGCGGTAGCAGTGGACAGTTTGGTGTTTCGTGTCGTGAATCCAATTGATACTGATAATAACACCGGCGGTGTTTCCGCGCTCGACGGGGATGGCGTGCTCTTTGACAACCTTACGGTGTCTGCTGTCCCCGAGCCGGCGACGATGAGTCTGCTGGGGCTGGGCGGGCTGGCGTTGATCCGGCGTCGGCGGCGGAAGTAAATCTGTAGGAAGAACCGGCCCGGACGCGGGCGGCCGCATCGGAGCGGTCGCCCGCGGACGGGGTGGGCGGATGTGCATCGGGTGGCCCCGGGGTCTCGGAAATGGGCAGCAGAGCCGCGTCCGGCGCGATGCGGGCCCGTAACCCGCACCGAACGCGGCGGGGAACAGCAGAACCGAAGGAGTGCAGAGATGAGATACGTGATGATAGCAGTGAGTGTGACGGCCGTACTGGGGATCGGAAGTGTGGCGACAGCCAACAGCATTTCGTCGTCTACGCTTAGCTTCCGCGGAACGTTGACAGACAACGGCAACGGCACCTACACCGGCGTTCTGGGCATCATGTCGGACTTCGATGTCTACGCGAAGGTGGGGTCGACAGTGATCGCCGACGGGTCGTCCTCGATTCACGGCGGCGCCGTCGGCGCCGACCATGACGCCTGGCCACTGTGGTCGCCGGACGTACCGGATGCGTTCGAGGAAGGCGTACCGCCCGCGAAGGGGTCGCACCAGCATTATGCGCTGAGCCTGGATGGGAACACCTGGGAGCTCTGGTACGTGCACCCGGCGGGGTCGTTTACGCAGCAGTCGTACGACGACGGAACGACAGTGCACGAATACGAGCCGATGGGCGGCACGGTCGACTACGCCAACGGGTTCGCCATCGAAATTGGCCAGAACTGGGAGCAGCAGTGGAGTTGGGGCTATGAGAACGTGGAACTCGAGTACCCGGGCTTCGACTTCTCGATCATCGAGGACACATTGTCGAAGCCGACAGATGACTACTTCGTGACGATGACCCCGGCCCCCGAGCCGGCGACGATGAGTCTGCTGGGGCTGGGCGGGCTGGCGTTGATCCGGCGTCGGCGGCGGAAGTAGAGCAGCATCGAGGCATCGCTTCCGCCCTCGCCGGCGCTTCCGGGCGCGGAGGGGACCGGGTGAGCGGGAGGGAGAGCGACGGTTCTCAGCGGTTCCGGGCCCGCGCGGTTATCGCGCGGGTCCGGCTGTGCGCCGGGCGGCGAGTGCGGCGTTGAACGCGACGGCGTTCTGCGAGGATTCCCCCGTCTTCGGCGCGTCCTTGAAGAACTTCTCGAAGCCCGGGGTGGTGTGCCACTGGTGGTCGTCCCGTGCGTCGGAGATGACCAGGGCGTGGACGTTGGGGTGATCGACGAGCAGGTCCAGCCCCGCCGCGCCGAGGACGCTCAGCGCCGTCGCCCACGCGTCGGCGGTCAGGGCGTCCGGGGCGACCACCGTCACCGACGGGACGGCATCGACCGGGCGACCCGAAACGGGGTCGATGATGTGCGAATACCGCTTGCCCTCGATCTCGAAGCTGCGGGCGTAGTTGCCGCTCGTGGCGACCGCGGCGTCGCGAATCCGCAGGACCGCGAAGAAGTCCCGCTCCCCGCCGCCGAAGGGGTCGCGGACCGGCACGCTCCAGAACTCGCCGGTGGTCGGGCGCCCGAAGACGCGCAGGTCCCCGCCGATGTTCACCAGTCCCGCCGTGACGCCCACCCCCTGGATCGCCTCGACGGCCTGGTCGATCGCGTAGCCCTTGGCGATGCCCCCGAGGTCCACGCGGACCGAGTCCCGCAGCTTCGTGGCCCCCTCGGCCGAGAGCTGGAGCAGGTCCCATCGCGACGCTTCGCGCGCCTCGGCGAGCTCCCGGACGTCGGGGAGGCGTTTCTCGCGGGCGGCGGACTTCCACGTCTCCAGCAGGGGCATGACGGTCACGTCGAAGGCCCCGCGGGTCTCGGCGTGGAGTTGCTTCGCGCGGCGGAGGACGTGAAGCGTCTCGGACGAGAGGGGCACCAGCTCTCCCGCCGGGGCGGAGTTGAGCCGCTCCAATTCGGTGCGCTCGAGGTGGGGGTTCATGCGGACCTGGACGGTCCGGATCGCCGCCTCGGCGCGGTTGATCCCCGCCTGGGCCTGGTCGGTGCGGTCGGCGGGAACCACGGCGGTGATCGAGCAGTGGGTGCTCATGACGTACTCGAGCCGCTCGGTGACGTTGATGCGGAGGCGGTTGGGCCCGCGGGCCTTCCAGATGCCCAGGACGATCAGGGCGCAGATGATGCCCAGCGCCACCAGTGCACCGGGGCGCACCGGGCGGTGCTCGCGTTCGTCGCCCCGGGCGGGCGGCGCGGTCACTTCGGCGGAATCTGCGCCGTCACCACTGAGTGCATCCCGCCCCGCGGTGTAAATGTCCCGGTCACTTTCATCCATCGCGGCTGGGCTGCCTCCACCAGGTCGTCGAGGATCCGGTTGACGAGGTCCTCGTAGAACACGCCGACGTTCCGATAGCTCTGAAGATAACGCTTCAGGCTCTTCAACTCTATGCAGAGCCTGCCGGCGACATACTCGATCTCGATCGTGCCGAAATCCGGCTGACCGGTCTTGGGACACACCGACGTGTACTCCGGGGCGACGTGCTTGATGACGTACTCCCGGTCGGGGTGCGGATTGTCGAACGTCTCGATCGTCGCCATCGGCTCTGAATGCGCTGCGCGTGCGCTTCGGGCGGGTTTGGGATGCAGTGAAACCGCGCGTGTAGTATAAGGCTCGAACGGCGGGGGGAACAGCAGCTTCCGGGAGATTCCATGACCGACGCACCCGAACCGAGGGCGGTGGTGCTGCTCTCCGGCGGGCTGGATTCGGCCACGACGCTGGCCGTCGCCCGTCGGCGGGGCTACGCCTGCTGCGCGCTGAGCTTCGATTATGCTCAGCGGCACCGGTTCGAGCTCGACGCGGCCGGCCGGGTCGCCCGCGCACTGGGCGCCTTCGAGCACCGCGTGGTTCGCCTGGACCTCTCCGCCGCCGGCGGCTTCGGGCACAGCGCCCTGACCGACGAGTTGGAGGTGCCCAAGGACCGGGCGTTGGACGGCTCCGGGGAGATTCCCTCCACCTACGTCCCGGCGCGGAACACGATCTTCCTGTCGATCGCCCTGGCGCAGGCGGAGGTGCTCGGGGCGTGGGACCTTTTCCTGGGCGTCAACGCCGTGGACTACAGCGGATACCCCGACTGCCGCCCGGAGTTCGTCTCGGCGTTCGAGCGGCTGGCAAACCTCGCCACGGCCGCGAGCGTCGAGGGGCGCGGCACCTTCCGCATCCACGCGCCGCTGATCGACCTGACCAAGGCCGGGATCGTCCGACTCGGGACCGACCTGGGGGTGGACTACTCGCTGACGCACAGTTGTTACGACCCGACGCCGGAGGGCCTCGCCTGCGGACGCTGCGACAGTTGCCGCCTCCGCGCCGCGGGCTTCCGGGACGCGGGCCGGCCCGACCCGACGAACTACGCGTAGGCCCTCGCGTTCGCCCCTGGGCGGCATGAGGGGGGTGGAGGGGAGGCGTGGGAAGCGCTTCAGGTCTTGATGTCGTACTCCTCCGGGGTGATCACGCCGGCGAGCGGCTCGCCGATCAGATAGCGTCGGAGGTTGCCCACGGCGTGCTCGGGCAGCAGGCGGACCCGGCTCGTCCGCCCGCGCCAACCGCTGCCGCGTCCGGCTCTGTGGCGGCTGAGCACGACCCCGTTCAGTTCGGCCAGGGGCGAGGACGACCAATCGGACTCGTCGGCGATCACGTCGATCCCCGCGAGCAGTCGCCCCGCGGCCAGGCGATCGGCAAGGGCCCGCTCGTCCACGATCGCGCCGCGGGCGGTGTTGACGACGATTCCGCCGGTCGGGAGCAGGTCCATCAGCTCGCCGGTGACGCTTCCGCGGGTGGCGTCGTTGAGCCCGCAGTGGATGCTCACGGCCTGGCAGGTTTCGAACAGTTCCTCCAGGGTCCCGCAGATGCGCACGTCCGGCGGCGGGTCCGTCACGTAGGGGTCGAAGATCGCCACCCGGGCCCCGAACGCCCGGAGCATCTCGCCCGTCTGCCGCCCGATGGGCCCGAAGCCGTAGAGCCCCACGTCCAGCCCGCGGAGCACGGCGTGATATTCCTGGCGGACGCGGCGGTCCTCACCGGTCCGGCAGAGGCGGTCCAGGGCGGGCAGTTGCTTCAGCGCGCACAGCAGCAGCGCCACCGCCCCTTCGCCGACCGGGCGGATCGACTCGCCCCAGTTGGTCACGATCAGCCCGGCCTCGATGTGCTCCCGGCTGACGAGGTGCTTGACCGTCCCGTGAAGGTGGCAGTGCCACACCAGCCGTCCGCGGTCGTCGATCAGCTCCCGCGGGAGCCGCGGCGAATGGCGGCCGGTAATGACCACCTCGCTGGTTTGGCAGACCTCGAGGAGCCGCTCGGGCGTCCAGTCTCGCCAGTCCGGGTGCAGGCAGGGCGCGTAGCCCGGCGGAATCCGCTCCAGGCTCGCGGACGCCTGGAGCCCTTCGTCCGCCGCCAGGATCGCCAGGGGAACTTCAGACACGAATACCTCACTTCTCGTCCGCGGCGTCCGGGAGGAGGGCCCGCACCACGCGGGCCTTCGTCATGCACTCGGCGTACTCGGCCGCGGGGTCGGAGTCCCAGAGGATCCCCCCTCCGACTCCGTACTCCGCGCCGCCGGCCTGCCGATCCACCACGGCCGTACGAATCGCAACGTTGAAATGGGCCCAACCCGGGCCCATCGCGCCGATGGACCCGGTATACACGCCCCGGGGCGAAAGCTCCAGTTCGCGGATGATCTCGCTGGTGCGGACCTTCGGGGCGCCCGTGATCGAGGCGCAGGGGAACAGGGCCGAGAAGATCGCCGGGATGCCCGCGGGGGTGCGGGCGTGGACGGTGGAGGTCATCTGGAGGACGGTGCGATACGCTTCCACCTCAAAGGCCCGCGCGACGCGGACCGAGCCGGGCGTCGCGACCCGCCCGAGGTCGTTGCGGATCATGTCCACGATCATGGCGTTCTCGGCGCGGTCCTTGGCGCTGCGTCGCAGGGCGCGGCGGTTGCGGGCGTCGGCGGAGGGGTCCGCTTTGCGGGGGGCGGTGCCCTTCATGGGGCGGCAGATCAGCGCCCCGTCGCCCAGCTCGAAAAACAGCTCCGGCGAGGCGCTGCACAGCGCCCAGCGTCCGGCGTCCACGTACGCCGCCCGCCCCACCGGCTGGGCGCGGAGCATCGCGGCGAAGAGCCCCGGCGGGCGTCCGGCGAACGGGGCGCGGAGGCGGCAGGTGTAATTGACCTGGTAGGTCTCGCCCGCGGCGATGTACTCGCGGATGCGCCCCACCGCCGCGGCATGCGCGTCGGCGCGGACGTCCCAGGACCACTCCCCGAGCGTTCCCGCGTCCGGGCGGAGCCCCAAGCGCTCCCGACGCCGCCCGCCGCGGTAGACGCCCATCCACGCCAGCGGGAGCTGCCCGGCGTCCCGGGCGCCCAGGGCGTCGTCGAACGCGGGCCCGGCCTCGTAGGAAACGAAGCCCGCCACCGTCCGACCCCGCTCGGCCTGGTCGGACGCCTCGGCGAGCACCGCGCCCACTTCGCTCAGCCGTCGCGCTTCGAGCACCGCGTCCGGGTCGCGCAGTTCCAGCCACGGCCCCCGCGGCTTCGGAAGCCGCAGCAGGACCCGGCCGGGCTCGGGATGATCCGTCTCGCTGGCCATGGGACGCCGATGTAAGGGGCAGGGAACAGGGAATGCAAGCCGGACGCGGCGCGGGCGGGCGTCCCGGGCCGGCGGCGACAGCGGGTCATTGCTCCCGCCGCCGCCCGGCGCTATAACGTCGGCATGATCGGAATCAGCTTCTGCACCATCGCGTTCCAGGAGAACAAGTGGGGCAAGGACCGCCGCGTCGAGCGCCCGCTCGGCGAGATCCTGCCCATACTCGCCGAGGCGGGCTACGACGCCGCCGAGGTCTGGGGCCCGCACGTGGAGGGCCTGGACCCGTCAGGGCTCGACGCCGTCCGCTCGCAGCTTACGCAGTGCGGACCGGCGGTCTCGCTGGTCTCGCCGTATTTCGATTTCACCACGTCGGAGGCCTCCGCGCGCCGAAGCCTGGAACTCGGGGGGCGCACCATCGACATCGCCGCGGCACTCGGGGCGCGTGGGCTCCGCTGCTTCACCGGCAAGACCGGCTCGGACGAGGCGACCGCCGCGCAGTGGGACCGGGCCGTCCAGGGCCTCCGGACCCTCGCCGACGCCGCGGACGAGCGCTCGCTGATCCTCGCGCTGGAGACCCACTCGCGGAACCTGATGGACACGATCGACAGCTCGGCCGAACTGGTCGAGCGGATCGACCGCCGCAACGTCGGGCTGATCTACCAGGCGAGCACCTTCGGCGCCGAGGACTACCTCGACGCCCTCGACCGGCTCGCGCCGCACGTGGTGCACGTCCACGCGACCAATGCACGCCAGGGCGCCCGCGCCCTGCTGGAAAGCGGCGACCTCGACTACGCCCGGATCGTCGATCGGCTCAAGAAGGAACGCTTCCGGGGCTTCCTCTCCGTCGAATGGCTGGGCCCGGACCCCGAGACCGTCGCCGTCGGGGAAGCCCGGTACCTCCGGCGGCTGATCGGGTGAGGATTCAGTTGAGCCGCACGATCTGGAGATTCAACGCGGCCGCGAAGCTCACCCACGCCAGGTACGGCATCAGCAGCCACCCCGCAACCGGACGGATGCGGAAGAACCCCACCCCCGTCGCCAGCAGGAGCACCCACAGCAGCGCCAGGTCCACCAGCGCCGCCAGCGGCGCGTGCGCGCCGAAAAACAGCGGCGTCCAGACCGCGTTGAGCGTCAATTGCCCCGCGAAGAGCCCCAGCGCCGTCCGCCCACGCCGCAGCCAGACCAGCCACGCCGCCACACCCATCAGCAGGTACAGCACCGTCCAGACCGGACCGAAGACCCATCCCGGCGGATTGAACGACGGCTTGCGGAGCCCGGCGTACCAGGCGTCCGGCATGAACAGCGCGCCGAGAACCGAGGGAACGTAGCAAATCGCCACGATCACTCCCAACCCCACCCACTTGCGTCGGGTCCAATCCATTGCGGCATCATAGCGCAATTGCGCGGCGAATCTGCGGCATGGCGTCTCGCCCACGTGCGGCGCGAAGCGTCCGCGGAATGCGTGGCGGAATGACCGCGCCGCAAAAAAGCAGATGCGCACCCGCAGCGCGCCCGGCCGCGTTTTGCTGTGGTCGCACCGGCCGATGCCGCTATAATCGAGATCGAGAAGTTCCCTACGGCGCATCCGGCGCCGCTCGGCGACGCCCAGACGGGGTCCGGCGTCGTCGTGGAGCATCGACCCCTCAGTCAGGTGTGCAATGAATGCCCGTCATGGATTGATATTCGTCCTCGCGCTGGCGAGCGTCTCGGCCGCTCCGGCCGGTGCGAAGAAGGACAAGCCGAGGAAAGACGCCAAGGACGAAGCGCCCGTGCAGGTGGACTTCGCCCTGCTCGGCGACTTCGCCCAACTCGCCCGCGACGTTCGGGCGACGCCGGAGCAGCAGAAGAAATTCGTCGAGCTGCAGACGAAGCGGGACGCGGCGCTGGAGGCGTGGCAGAAGCGAAACCAGGATAGCCTGCGCCGCGCCGACGAGATGCTCCTCAAGGCCAAGGACAAAAAACAGCGCAAGCGGATCGCCGAGGCGGTCAGGGAGCTCAACACCCAGCGCGAAAAGATCCGCGACGCGTACTTCGCCCGGGCGATCGCGATTCTGACCCCCGAGCAGCGCGGGAAGTACAACGGGGCCCTGCTCAAGGAGGTCATGCTCGAGGAATTCGAGAAGGTCAAACTCGACGGGCAGCAGACCGCCGAGGTCGCCAGGCTCTGCGTGGAAACCGGCGCCCGCTACACCGGCTCGGAGCCGATCCAGAGCAACAAGGGCATCTTCCGCGCCGTCGCCAAGCGCATCTACATGAAGGTCCTCACCGAGGACCAGCAGAAGAAGTACGCCGAGAGCAAGCGGAAGAAGGACAAGAAGAAGAACAAGAACAAGTAACCCCCGCAGCCGGGCGAACCCGAAGAGGCATACCACGGGACGGTCCGACGACGACCGCCCCGTTTCCTTTTGCGCAATCGCCGGCTCCGGACGCCGGGCTGCTCAACCGTCCGCCGCGGCGCGAGGCTCCCGGCGGTAGATGCTGGGCGTGGTCCCCCGCCGGCGGCGGAACTGGCGGTTGAAGTGCGAGAGGTTCTGGAAGCCGCACGCCACCGCCACGTCGAGGATGCGCTCGTCGGTCTCCCGCAGCAGGATGCACGCCCGGCGGATGCGCCACTCGTTGAGGTGCTCGACGAAGCTCCTGCCCGTCATCCGCCGGAAGAACCGCGTGAACGAGGGCACGGACATGTGCACGCATCGGGCCGCCTCGGCCAGGGAAATCCCCTCCCCGTCGCGCTGCTGGACCCTCTCCAGGACCTTTGCCAGCGCCGCGTGCTCTCGCTGCACGTCGTGCGGGCGGTAGTCGGGCGAGACCAGCTCGCTCGCCGGGCTCTCGGCCAGGGCGGTCAGGACGTCCAGGAACCTCAGCAGCCGCCCGGCCGGGGGGTGATCGGGCAGCGCAAAGAACCGCTCCTCGACCTCCGCCGCCGCCTCCGGGGTCCACGCCAGCCCCCGACCCGCGCGGTCGATCAACGCCCGCACCAGTCGGAACTCCGGCTTGGCGAGCAGCTCCATTCCCAGGGACTCGCGGGTGAACAACGCCACCACGAACTCCATGCCCGCCTCCTCCCGCGGCGCCTCGGGCGCCACCGACCACCCGTGAGGCAGCGCCGGGCCGACCAGGATCAGGTCCCGTCCGCTGACCGCCTCGAAACTGTCGCCGACGACCCGGCTGCCGCCCCCGCCGCGCAGCAGCACCAGCTCGCACAGATCGTGGTAATGGTACGGAACCCGCGGGCGCCCGGCGTGCCGATCAACCCGCAGGGAGAGCCCCTCCAGCGCGGGCGTGTCCCCGAATGGACTGGCAACGACCGGATCGTGCTTGGACTTTCCATCAGGCATGATTGAATCGTACCAGAAGATGCATCAGACGCGTGAAGAAAAGGTTTCTGGTCCTGTGCGACGATACGATCCGACATTCTCAGGGTTCAATTAAGGCACGCAAACCTCCCGGAGCTCCCCATGAGCCAGATCGCCCCACGCATTCTGAACATCGACCAGTCCCGCGCCATGCTGGACCGCTCGGATCAACTGATGATCCGCGGTTGCCAGGGCCACAAGCGAAGCCACAAGATGCTCGAGCGCGGGTATCCCGTCTTCACCCGCCGGGCGAAGGGCGCGCGGTTCTGGGACGTGGACGACAACGAGTACGTCGATTACCTCATGGGCTTCGGGCCCATCGTACTCGGGCACGGCGATCCGGAGGTCATCGACGCCATCAGCCGCACGATGGCGGGCGGGTGTATCTTCTCGACCGCCCACGAGGCGGAGCTCCGGGCGGCCGATCTGGTCCTGGAGCTGAACCCGTGGGCGGAGATGGTCGGTTTCGTGCTCGGGGGCAGCGCCGCGACGACCTCGGCGGTCCGCGTCGCGCGGGCCTTTACCGATCGCGAGATGATCCTCCGCTGCGGGTATCACGGGTGGCACGGCTGGACGGCGGTGGACCCCTCCGGGGTGCCCGCCGGCGAGCGTGAGCTGTCGATCGCCTTCCCTTACGGCGACCTGGACCGCCTGGAAGACCTGCTCAAGACCCACGACGGGAAGGTCGCCGGCGTGATCGTGGAGACCGTCCAGGAGACCGGCCCGGCGGACGGGTTCCTCCAGGGCGTGATCGACCTGGCGCGGGACCACGGCGCCCTGAGCATCCTCGACGAGGTGAAAACCGGCTTTCGCGTCGCCTACGGCGGCGCGTGCGAGCACTACGGGCTGGCGCCCGACCTGGCGACTTTCGGCAAGGCCTGCTGCAACGGGTTGCCCGGGAGCTACGTCGTCGGGCGCAGCGACGTGCTGAATCACCCCGAGGTCCAGAAGTGCTGGCTGGCGGCGACCTTCCACTGCGAACTGCTGTCACTGGCGGCGATGGAAGTCGTCACGCGGCGTCTTCGCGAGGCGGACGGGATCGTCCACCAGTGGACGCTGGGCCGGCAGCTCATGGACGGGGTGAACGCCGCGTGCGAAGCCGCCGGACTGGGCTACCGCCTCGGCGGACTGCCCCCGATGCCCCAGCCGGTGATCGAGCCCGAGAGCGACAAGCCCCGCGTGATCCAAATGCTCATCGGCGCGCTGCGCCGCGGGCACTACCTCCACCCCGGGCACTGCATGTTCTTCTCGCTGGCGCACAGTCAGGCCGACGTGGCCGACGCGGTCCGGGCAGTCGAGGCGTCGCTGGCCGAACTGGACTGAATTTCTCGAACCTGCCGCAGGAGCTTCCCATGAAACGCATTCTTATCTCGACGACCTGTCTTCTCGCACTCGCGATGGCTCTCCGCGCCGCGGGCGACTGGCCCGAATGGCGCGGCCCGACTCGCAGCGGCGTGGTCCCCGAGCCGCCGAAGCTGATCGACGCGCTGCCCGAGAAGCTCGAACCCGCCTGGTCGGTCTCGATCACCAAGCACAAGCCCGAGACGCACTCCAGCCCCATCGTGGCCGACGGCCGGGCATACGTCCTCTCCGCCGACGAGGAACGCTACGAGGAAAACGGCAAGAAGCGCAAGCGCTCGCACCAGATCCTCCTGTGCGTCTCCCTGGCCGACGGCAAGGAACTCTGGCGCAACACCTACCACGGCGACGCCAGCAACACGCCCTGCCTCGTCGACGGGAAGCTCTACTTCGCCGACGCCGGACGCCGCGGCAGCCTCCACTGCCTCGACGCCTCCACCGGCGCCGAGCTGTGGAAATGCCCCCTCGGACGCAGCGCGAGCAAGGGCTCACCCGTGGCCGCCGGAGGCATGATCGTCGCCATAACCAAGCGCGGGCTCGTGGCCGTCGACGCCGCAAAAGGCGAGAAGGTCTGGAAGCTCGACGTGAAGAGCTATAACAACTCCCCGGTCCTCTGGACCCACGACGGGAAAGAGTACCTGGTCTTCGGCAACCAGGAGCTGATCTGCGTGGACCCCGCCGACGGGAGGCAGCTCTGGAAGATTGAGGGCACCAAGCTCAAGAAGGACCCCGCCTCGCCGGTGATCCACGGCGACCTGATGGTCACGCTCTTCGAGGGCTCCGGGCTGAATGTCTACAAGCTGAGTCTCGAAGGACCGGAGAAGATCGCCTCGGCCGAGGGATTCGTCGCTCAGACCGGCGGCGCCCACCAGGCGATGAGCCCGGTCTTCGACGGCAAGCGGGTGTACGCGGTGGACAAGGAGAAGACCTTCTGCTGGGACCTCGACAAGAAGGAGATCGTCTGGAAGGCCAAGAAGGGCGACACCCACGCCTCCCCCGTGCTGGTGGGCGAGAAGCTGCTGGTCAACCACAAGCGCTCGCTGATCATGCTCGACGCGAAGACCGGCGAAAAGCTCGGCGAGGCGAAGAACGTCGACGCCATCGGCTGCTCCTCGTGCGCCTTCTCCGACGGGAAGCTGGTGGTCCACGAGGCCCGGAAGCTCAACTGCTACGACCTGACGAAGTGAACGGCGGACCGCCGCGGGCGGAAAGACGGACTGCACGAGTAACCCCCGATACCTGGAACCTCTCAAATGAAGACCATGCTCCCCGCCATCGTCCTGCTGGGGTCCCTGGCCGCCTCGTCCGCGCACGCCGAGGAGCCCGCCCAGCCGTTCGTGGGCTATCGCAACGACGCCACCGGCGTCTTCCCGCCCGACTGCAAGCCGGTCACCGAGTGGAACGAGTGGGACCTCAAGACCGTCGAACGCAAGCACCGCGGGCGGATGCGGAAGTTCCAGGTCGGCGACAAGCGGAACCCGAAGAACATCGTCTGGAAGACGCCGGTCGACCTGTACTGCAACGGCGGAATCGTGGTCGTCGGCGGGAAGGTGCTCGTCCAGGCGGATCGCGGCGGCTCGGCGTTCGCACGCGACCTGGTACCGGAGTTCCTGGGCAACCAGCTCGTCTGCCTGGACGCCGAGACGGGCAAGATTCTCTGGAAGACCGACCTGCACCACCTCGGCAAGCTCCCGCCGGAGAAAGCCAAGCAGGTCGAGCAGGACCTCCGCGAGACCAACGCCTTCTACCCCGAGGCCTACACGGCCTTCCTGAAGTACCGCCGGATCGCCGGTCCGCTGCTCGGCGGCGGGCACGGACAGCCGAATTACGCCGAGGAGATGCCCGAGGACTACGAGAAGACCTACGCCGACGCCGCAAAGGCCTTCGAGGAGTTCTGGCCGCAGGTCCCCAAGAGCATCAAGGCGCTCAAGGAACTCTCCGGGCAGAAGAACCGCCTGAACCGCATGCTCACCTGGAACTACTCGCAGCTCGCCTTCGGCAACTTCCTCAAGCGCTACCACAAGGAGCGGCTCGAGAAGCGCAACGACCTGGCGAAGTACGGCTACGACTGGTGCGCCTGGTACGGGATGAACTCCTTCGTCGGCGCCGCAATGCAGACCCCGGTCAGCGACGGCGAGCACGTCTACGTGCACACCGCCTACAACGACGTCTTCTGCGTGGACCTGGACGGGAACATCAAGTGGACCCAGTGGTTCGGGCCGATGGGCGAGCACCACGGGACCTGCCTCGGCTCGCCGGTGCTGGTCGGGGACGTGCTGATCATCAACGGCTCGGCCGATAAGTCCCTCCCCAAGGGCAAGTACGTCCGGGGGCTGAACAAAAAGACCGGCGAGGTGCTCTGGACGCTGAAGGACTTCTGGACCGGCAAGAGCTACACGCGCATCACGCCGGTCCCGCTGGCGCTGCCGGTGGAGGGGACCGACGAGACGATGGAGGTCATCTGGACCGGGCCCGGGAACGTCATCCGCGTCTCGGACGGGAAGGTGCTGGCGACGAAGATCGGCTGCCACGGCAACGGGCGGCACGTCGGCGTCAGCCGCAAGCGAAAGATCATCGTCCTGGACAACGGCAGCGCCGACGGCGGCGCGGGCTCGCCGGCGCTGAAGCCCGCCGGCACGATGGCCGTGAAGCTCACGGCCCCCAACCGCGACGAGGTCGCCGCCGAGGTGCTCTGGCACGAACCGAAAGGTCCCAGCCGCCTGGTCGTCCGCGACGAGATCGTCTACGGGTTCGGCGGTCGCAAGGGCAGCGTCTTCCAGGCCCGCGACCTGACCAGCGGCGAGGTGCTCGGGACCGCCAAGCTCCCGCGAAGGGAACGCCCGCCGACACACTACAGCGCGATCGCCGGCGACCACCTCTTCGGCCTGCGGGCCGACGGAAGCTGCCTGCTCTTCCGGCTCGGCGAGAAGCCCGAATTCGTCCGCATCAACCGCCTCGGCGACAACGACTACACCTACCGCTACTTCAACCAGGGCTCCCAGCCCTTCTTCAGCGGAAACCGCCTCTTCATCCAGAGCTACAACGCCGTCTACTGCCTCGGCGACCCCGAACGCCCCCCGAAGCTCTCCAAGCCCCACAAGTAGCGGGCGGGATAGCGTACCCGGTCGAGTTCGGACAGGAGAACAGCAAGAAGCCCCCGGGACCCGCGGGTTCCGGGGGCTTTGCTGTTCGGAGTCAACGACGCCGCATCTAG
>CAYTQL010000036.1:0-2417 GCA_964439555.1 uncultured Planctomycetaceae bacterium
GGGTCGCCCAGGCGATCGATCAGCAGCGCCACCGCGCGGTGATCTTCGCGCCGAACCGCCCGGCGGATGCCGGCCAGTCGTTCCTCGGGGTCCGGATCGTGCAGCCGCGCATAGGGCGCGTCGCCGCCGGGGCCGCAGGAGCACAGCAGCACCGTCGGCCAGGTCAGCAACAGGATGCCCGGGCCCCGGAGTCTCATCGCTCTTGGAAAGGACAACGCTCTATAGATCGGCATTCGCCTCGAGGAATATTCAAGCCAGCTTGACCGCGCATTAGCAAACTCCCTCGTAACGCCAAACGCCGGACGCCGCAAGCGCCGCTTCAACGCATTACGGTCGGGGCGCGCGACTGTTTCGTGGCACGAGCCGCTCCGCCGCCCGCGGAAGGGCACAAGGTCGTTCCTCCCGCGAGCAGCAGGAAGGGGCGCCCTACCGCTTCGGCGCAAGTCGCTTCTTCCGCCGGGAGACGTGGGCGTCGGCGGCGCGGGTGGGATCGGGCAGGCGAACGCCGCGGGCGCACCGGAGGGTCCAGCGGACGGCGTCGTGAAGCGTAACCCGATGCCCGACCGACACATACAGCGGCCGGACGTTGTCCCGCGTGCGCACAACCGCGCCGACGACCTCACCGCCGTCGCGCAACTGCGTCCGACACCCCCGGCGGACGCCGGGATCACGATGCGCGCCGCAGAGGCGACTCTTGGCGACGCCGACGGTGGGGAGGTCCAGCAGCAGCCCGACGTGGGAGGCCAGGCCCAGCCGCCGCGGGTGGGCAATCCCCTGCCCGTCGCACATCAGCAGGTCCGGCGGTTCGGGCAGGGCGCCGACGGCTTCGAGCACGGCCGGGGCTTCCCGGAAGCTCAGCAGCCCCGGGACGTACGGAAACGGGCAGCTCCGGATGACCTCAGACGTGCGTAGGACTTCCATCGACCGCGCATCGAGAAGCACGACCGCGGCGATGATCGTCCCCGCCTCGCGCATACCCATCCGTCCGCGGCCGGGGTCGAGATACGCACAGTCCGCACCCGCAACGGTCCGGACCCGCCCGGTCAGCGGCTCGACCCGCACCCGCCCGGCCAGTCGCTTCTGCAATGCGATCGCGTCGGTCGGCGAGATGTCCCAGGCGTGCTCGGGCATGGTGGGTCGCTGCGATGAACAGAGACGCGCCGTCGCCTCGGAGACGACGCCTACTCGGACTCCACCATGACCGAGAGCGACCCCAGCAGGAAGCCGGCGTGCTTGTCGTCCACGGTGACCTTCAGCGTGTTGGTCTCCTCGAGCAGCTTCGGGTCGATCTCCATGACGCGCAGCCACGGGGTGTTCTCCGGCGTGATGGCCGGGCGAAGGCCGATCTGCTCACCGTTGATCGTCAGCGTCGCCTCGGAGCGGTCGAGCTTCTCGGCCGCGTAGCGGACCCACGCGCGGCGGGCGGTCTTCCGCGCGTCGGCGTCGACCTTCAGCTTCGCGCTGACGGGGTTCTGCGGCGTCACCTGTCGGAGGATCACGTCGGCGAAGAACTGCTTGCGGACCACTTGCGGCTTGTCGGGCTCGTCGCCGTTGAGCGGCAGGGTGAACGTCACGACCTGCCGCGGGCCGAGGGTGATGCGCTCGTCGAACGTCCGCAGGTTCGGGGAGTCAAACTGCGAGTCCGTCGCGCCCACCGTCGGCTTGCCTTCCTTGAAGACCACCTCGCGGCGGATGACGCTGCCGGCGAACTGCATGCCCTTCGGCGCGGCGACCGAGAGCTTCACCGGGACGGGCGTGACGGCATCGTTGAGCACCGCGACGACCAGCTCCTTGCGCTGGGGCATGTCCTTCGGCCTGGGGTTCTGCGGGTCGGTTCCGTCGATCGCGGCGACGGCGTAAATCTCGGGCATCCCGGTCTCGACGTTCACGAGCTTGCCGCGGAGGTTCCGCAGCAGCAGCAGCGTAGTGCCCTGCCCGTTGGGGTTCCACCAGTCGCCGAAGTGGGCGAAGGCGCGGGCCTTGCCGGGGATGGTCGCCAGGGCGGAGAGCAGCTTGCGGGTGGTCCAGCGCTGCTTGACCAGGGCGTCGAAGCCCGCGCGGTTGAGGTCGCCGGCGGCTTCGGGGTACGCCTGCGGGTCGGTCTGGGCGCCCTGCTCGGTGTTCCAGCCGGTCAGCCACTTCTCGTGCTCGGTCATTCCGTAGGCGGTGAGCACCTCGTAGTTGGCGCAGACCTTGGTCGGGTCGCCGCCGTAGTCGTGCTCGTGGACGCCGTCGATGTACTTGATCCCGGCGTCGAGGGTCGGCTTGAGCAGCAGCCGGAAGCACGCCCAGTTGTCCTCACTGGGGCGCAGGCCCCACCCGGCAATGAAGGTCACGTCGGGGTTGGCGGACTTGAGCGCCTCGGCGTAGGCGAGCATGGGCTCGACGTACATCTTGAGCATCCCCTGGGCGGACCA
>CAYTQL010000036.1:2427-5019 GCA_964439555.1 uncultured Planctomycetaceae bacterium
GCGTCTCGTCGTAGACGTGCCAGGGGGTGAAGGCGGTGAGCTTTTGCTCGACCTGGACCTTCTCCTTCTTCTTGGTCTTCGGGTTGCGGACCCGCTTGGTGACGGTCACGGAATACTCCTCGCCGTCCTTGACGTCGGCGGCGGGGTGCCACTGCCGGCACATCTGCCGCCACTTGTACCGCTGGATGCGGTACGGCGGGGCGTGCATGTTCACGTGCATCCGCCCGTTGGCGTCCCGCCCGCGGCGCCACTGCTGGAGGTTCTCGCACCAGTTCCACGGCGGGGCGTCGTAGTCGCGCGTCCACTTCAGGTGCGGGGCGACGGCGCCGTCGTGCTTGATGTGCACCGGCCCGCCCTCCTTCGCCTTGGAGAGGTCGTACTTGTCCGGGTTGAAGCCCAGGCGGTTGTAGTTCGCCCAGTTCAGGTACGGCTCGTTCCAGAACTCCGCGTACGCCGGCTTGCCGACGGCTTTGGCCTTCTCGCCGAAACTCCGCCCGGCCTTGGCGCACTTTTCCTTCCAGCCGGCGCTGAGGCGGATCGGGGTCTGCGTCCGCTCGCCCCAGCAGTGGATGTGCATGTGGGTAACCGGCGTGATCTCCTTGGCGCTGGGGTTGCCCCACAGGTGACGCTCCATCGCCAGGCGGTACTTATCCAGGGCGTTCTTCATCTTCAGGTGGTAGGTCCCGAAGACGCCCGCGGGGATCGTACTCGTCCCGTTGACCTCCAACAGCTCGCCGGTGACCTCGACCGGCGTGATCGCAACCGCCGCGTCCATCGGGGGCGCGAGCTTCAGTTCCGTGACGGTGAAGCCGACCTTCCCGACGCCGAAGGGGTTGATGCATCCGATCGCGATCGCGGAGACCTCGTCCGGGTCGAACAGGGCGTTCTCGTCGTGGTGGGACCCGCCGGGCGGGCTGGACCACTCCGCCGGGCGCATGTCGGCGAAGCGGGCGACCCCGGCGTTGGTCTTCTGCGTGAGGTTCGCCGCCCAGCCGACGTAGTACCAGCTCCCGTCGGCCTCCTTCAGCGCCAGGTAGACCCCCGCGTCCGACCGGGGGTTTTCGGCGGCGACGGTGAACTGCACGCCGGGGCGCCCCGAGAGGTCGCGCGGTTTGTCGAACTCGTGGACGCTCCAGACGGCGCGGTTCCAGTTGGTCCGCTTCTCGCCCATGTTCAGCGTGAACTTCACGCCGGAGTCGACCTTCTCGGCGTTGCCGCCCTTGAACTCGGCCTTGGAGAGGTCGACCAGGTCCGCCGCCGCGGCCGGGGATGCGAGCAGCGCGAGCGTCAGACACAGAAAGAGGATCGTTCGAGTGTTCATGATGTCTCCGTGTGGGACTGGGTTGACGACGTCAACTCCGGGCTCTCGGGATCGCACCGCGAAGACCGGAGCGCTTAGCGACCGCTCAGCGATACTCGCTCATACGGACAACCTCCCCGGCCCGGCCGATAGCATCTTCGGCCGCGAACGCCATCCGCATGGTCTCCAGGTGCTCGCTCGCGGGCACCAGGGCCCCGCCGGCGGCGGCGACGGAGCGGATGAAGCCCATGAGCATTCCGTGCATATCGTGGTGGGACAGGTCGGCCGGGTTCGGGCTGAAGACCTCCGTGCGGTCGAAGACGGTCTCCTTCCGCTCGTGGTCGAAGCGGAAGAGGTGAAGCTTCTCGCCGTAGATCTCCATCTTGCACGACGCCTTCGTGCCCACCAGCGAGACCCCGAACTCGTGTCCGGGCACGAAGCGCCAGTCCGGACTGTACGGCGGGACGCTACGGTACCACGTCGGCGCCCGGTCGTGGAAGACCTGGAAGTTGCAGGTCGCGCCGGAGGCGGCGCGGATCATCAGCGTGACGTTCCCGGGCACGTCCTCGGGGTAGAACGGCAGCGGGTCGGGCTCCGGTCGGTAGGCGGTGATCGTCTCGGCGGGCCCGAGATAGCTGCGGATCATGTCGAGCTGGTGGATGCCGCAATGGAAGATGATCCCCCCGCCGCGGGCGCGGTCGAGCTTCCAGATTTCCGCGACGTCCGCGTGGGGGTCGATCGACCACCAGTGCCCGCGGGAGTCCAGCACGCTCGCCCAGGCGAGGCGCCCGAAATAACCCTCGTCGCAGAGGACCTTCAGTCGCGAGGTCATGGACCCCTGCATGTACTCGAAGCCGACCTGGAGGACTTTCCCGCTCCGCGTTTCCGCCTCGACCATGGCTTCGCACTCTTCGAGCGTCGGGGCCATGGGCTTCTCGCAGTAGACGTGGGCGCCGGCCTGGAGGGCGGCGATGGTCGCGTCCCGGTGGGCGTCATTGGCGTTGACCACGCAGACGACCTCGGGTCGGTCGTCCGAGGACATCATCTCCTCGACCGTCCCGTAGGCGGCGACGCCGAACCGCTCCGCCAGCTCCTGCTGCCGCGCGGGCGTAGAAGTGACCACGCCGCAGACGCGGACGTCCCGCTCGCGGGCGAGGTGGTTGCAGAACCCCTCGCCGACCCGTCCCCCGCCGACAATCCCGACCGGGATCTTCCGTTCGCTCATGAGGTGCTCACTCCAAAACGACGCAACGACTGATCACAGAGACACGAAGCTCTCAGAGAGCAGCAAC
>CAYTQL010000036.1:5029-13760 GCA_964439555.1 uncultured Planctomycetaceae bacterium
AGCTCGCCGGACCAGTATCGTCTCCGCCCCGCCCGCAACGCAAGGCGCGGGGCGTCGCGCCGGGGCGTCGCGCCCCGGGGGCGATCGTCTTTCCGTGACACGGGCGTCTCCGCCGTGCCGGTGCGAGAAGGCAGGGGCGAAACGCCCAGTTTCACACACAGTGGGACGTTGCGGCCCGGGGGGGGCGACGGGTATACTACATCGTCACTCTTCCGGGGAGGTGCACCATGCGAACCGTCCGACTCGCCGCATTCGCCGCCGTTCTCGCCGCCGCAGCAATTCCCGCCCCCGCCGCGAAGCCGACGACGCAGCCCGCCGACGGCGTTGTGCTCAGCCTCAAGGACGGCGCCCTGCGGGTGACGGGCACGATGCCCCTGGCGAGCTTCCTGTCCCTCGCCGCCCGGGTCCGCGGCGACGAGCCGCCGACGCCCGATTCCCTGCCCCCCGGCGAAGCCACCATCGACGCCACCCTCGCCCCCGCCGACGACAAGGACCTCACCTGGGACCTGGCCGCGAGGACGCTGCAGTTCCTGGCGGCCGCGGGGGTGGAGAAGGTAACCATCGACGGTGTCCGGCCGAAGCTTCCCCGTTCGGAGGAGGTCGGGCAGGTCGTCGGCGGGGTCCTCGAAGTCAAGGAGGACCAGGTCCCGGCCGACGTGGCCCGGAAGGTCGGCGGGAAGGGCAAGCGCCTGCTGCTCCGCGTCGGCGCCAAGGCGCCCTGGAAGCGCACCGTAGCGCTGCTTGACGCCCTGAGCAAGAGCGGCGCGACCGTCGCATTCGCCAAGGGCGGCGATGACAAGAAGATCGAGGTCCTCGCCTACCGTCCCGTTCGGAAGCCCAAACCCCGCGACGCCGGCGACGCCAGCCCCGGGACGGGACGGCAAGCCAAGGGCGAGGCGGTCAGCTTCTTTGGCGCCAAGACCGACGCGGCCGCGGTGGTCTTCGTCATCGACACCAGCGGCTCGATGCTGGATCGGTTCGACGCCGTGAGCCGGGAACTGCTCCGAACGATCGCGACGATGGACGCCAAGCAGCAGGTCCACGTGGTGACGCTACGGGAGCCGATGGACGAAGCGCCGCCCCGGCGGCTGGCGCCCGCGACGCCGCAGCACAAGCGGACGCTGGCGAAATGGATCGCAGGACTGAGGCCCGAGGGCAAGACCGAGGCGCTCAAGCCGCTCAAGGCCGCCTTCGCCGACCTGCGATTGGCGCCGGTCCCCGCCGGGCGATGCCTCTACCTGCTCACCGACGGGCATTTTTCGCAGGAAGGGGATGTCCTCAAGCTGCTCAAAGAGCTCAACCACGGCAAGCCGACCGCGGTCAACACGATCCTGATCGGGTCGAACGCCGACCGGCGGAATCGGAAGGCGGAGAAACTGCTCAAGACCGTTGCCGAAGAGCACAACGGAGAATACCGCTACGTCGTGATTCCCGAGCCCGACAAACGCCCTTGAGCGTCCGAAGCCGGGCAGTCAGGGCGCTTTCGGGCTCTCGCCCAGGGCGCGGATATCGAGGGTGCTCTCGGAGCGGACCAGCGCCTCGACGCCGGGCCGGCTGGGCGTCAGGGCCGGAGCGTCGATGACCGTTTCGCTCACGTTGCGGCACCAGAGCGCGTGCATCGGCAGCGTCCCGCGGACACCCGGGTAGGCGGGCGCGGGCGGCGCGGCGGCGTCCGGGTCCGGCCAGGCGGTGCGGACATTCTCGAGACGCAGCCCGCGCACGTTGTCCAGCACCACGGCCGCGCGGGCGACCCGCGCCTGCGGGGAGTCGTTGCTCATCTGGTGAGACTGCATCCGCGGGACGGTGAAGGCGGGGTCCTCGATCTCCGGGTAGCGAAGGTGAACATCGCGGAGGGTGACGTTCTCGATTTTCGCGCCGTCGGCGGCCGTGAGGACGATCCGCCCGCGCGTCTCGGCGAGGAAGTTGCTGATCGCCACGTCGCGGACGCACGCCAGCGCGCCGTCGGTCCGCCCGTGGTGCTGGATGTCGATGTAGATCGGGCGTTCCAGCGGCACGTCGGACATCGTCCGCCCGGCGATGTTGCTGATCGCGACGTTTTCGACGACGCCGGGCTCCCAGCACTCGATCTGGATCATCCGCAGCGCCGAGCGGACCACGCAGTTGGCGAAGGTCACCTCCCGGATGCCGCAGGTGGTCTCCGCCCCGAGCCCCAGCGCCGCACAGTTGCTCTGGACGATGCAGTCGCTGACGCAGATGCGCTCACAGCTCTGCCCGTCGGGGGTGGCCTTGAGGATGATCGCATCGTCGCCGCAGGCCAACTCGCAGCCGCGGACCCAGACGTCCCGGCAGCCGTTGATGTCGAACCCGTCGGTGTTGGGCCCGTGGAGGTCGTTGGCGACGCGGACCGACTCGATCCGCACCCGCTCGCAGCGGAAGGTGTGCAGCGTCCAGCCCGGGGAGTTGCGCAGCGTAAAGCCGCGCAGCGTCACCTCGGCGCAGTCGCGGAGGTCCACCAGCGGGCTGACCCGCGGGCGCGTCGCGCGCCAGAAGACCCCCGGCGAGCCCTGCTCCGGATCGCCGATCGGCTCGTCCCAGAAACGCCGCCCCTGCCCGTCGATGACGCCGGGTCCCTCGATCGTCAGCCGCGCGCAACCGACGGCGGAAACCAGGTGGTACGGCTGGCGGGAGGCGTCGTGACCCCGCGGGCGGGCGGGGTAGTCGCTCACGTCCGGGTGGGCCCGCAGCACGCAGCCGGGCTCGAGGCGCAGGTGCAGGTCGCTGCGGAGTTCCACCGTGGCGATCGTCCACTCGCCCGGCGACACCGAGGCGACCGCGCCGCCCCCGGCCGCGTCGTCGATGAGCTTCTGCAGGGCCGCGGTGGTTTCCTTCACCCCCGCGGACGGGGCGATGTAATCATCGAGGGAAAGAGTCTTCATGCAGACCCCCTTACCGGCGGAAGAAACAAGATACAAGAGACAACGCAGAACGGGCTGTGCCCCGTCCCGGGAGGGACGGTCGCCCGGGCCCGCGAAAGCGACGGCGCATCGGGCGGGACGGCGGGGTTCGTCTGCCGTCTCCTGCGTCCTGCGTCCTCGCCGCCTACAACGCTGCGATTCTTCCCAGCAGCTCTTCCACATCCGCGGTCGCCAGGGCGGTCGTTGTATTCCCAACAGCCAGGAAAGATCCGCGACGAGGACTCGTCCCCGGGCTCAGCGATGCCGTCGGCGGCGTCGCAGGACAACGAACCCGCCGAGGCCCAGCACGGCCAGCGTTGCAGGCTCAGGCGTCGCCGCCATGGTGACCTTGCATTCATCGCAGAAAGTGCCGTAGCCCGTGAAGCTGCTGTCTTCCGCCCAGAAGTCAAACGTAAGGCCGTTTTCGCCCGCGAAGACCGTGCACGTCGTCTCGTCCATGCTGGAGAGGGAAGCGATCTCGGCTCCGCCGCGGGATACCGTCATGCCCCAGTAACCGCCTCCCATGCAGCCAGAGGCCGAAATCGTCAGCTCCATCTCCGTTCCCGCCGGCAGCTCCGGGCTCGGCTCGAAGAACAACGAGCCTTCAGCATCGATGGAAGCTTCCGCCTCCAAGGGACCGACGCCGTCCTCCCAACCTTCGGTCCCACAGAGTTCTGCCTGAAGCACCATTGCCACCGGGCCTTCATTGATCGCGACGGATGCGTGCGCCTCAGCAGGCTCCCCCTGCCCCGACGCCCCCCCCCATGACCCCGAAGACGTTGCGGACTCGTTCGTTTTTGAGACGTACTCCCCGCACGCGACTGCCGTAACCTCGTAGTCGAGGTCGGGACCAAAGGTAGGCGGACTGTCGGCATCAATCACGAACCAGCTTCTCGGGGAATACTCGATGGACGGCGTACCGACTAGAGCGCCCCCGGACAGGGCAAGCTCCAACTGCCCGGGTTGCTTGGTCAACCCCAACGTCCCCATCACGGTGAGAGTATCCGCCGGAATCGGGTCGAGGTCGAACCATACCAGGTGACGGGGGTCCAAGCCGCCCGGAGGCGGAGGAAGCGTCGTCGGGTGAACCTGCGTCCAAGAGGTAAAACTGATCCCCGGGTGGCTTTCATCGAAGTCGAAGTATGCGTCTCCGACCCAATCGACGGGCGTCACTACGGCCAGATCGACGAGCGTCTCGGTTCCGGGCTCTGCGAGGAGCACATCACGGACCTCGCCGTCCTGGATGAAATAGACGCCTTGCTCGTGGCTTCCCAAGGCCATACCGGCCGACAGGGCCAGTACCGGAACGATGATCCTTCCGCGAACTCCGTCCAACATGGAACGTCCTCCTTCTCCTTGAAGCGTCTGGACGAACTCCAACAGATCACAATCCGCCCTCTCGTAACCGCGCGCAGCGGTCAGACTCCGCGCAAACTTCGTTCAGTTTAACGCGCCCTCGCCGACGTCAAGAAGATTCTACAGTCTGTGGCCGGGGTTCCCGGGGTTCTTGCCCGCAGCGCCCTACGCGGTCGCGGGCGGTTCGGGCTACCTGGTCGTCAGCTCGTAGCGGCGGACGTGCTGCCATTCGCCCTTGGTCAGCTCTTCCCGGAAGGCCTCGACCTGCTCGGCCGCGCCGGGGTTGTGGCGGAGGAGCTTTTCCTTCTCGCCGGCGGCGTCGCGGAGGTCGAGCAGTTCGCGGACGAGTTGGGCCTCGGGGCTGGCGGGGTTCTCGCCGGCCAGGGCGTTCGCGGCCTTGGCGTTCTTCGTCAGACAGGCCCGCAGCAGGCGGGGGCGGTAAACGGCGGGGCGCTTGTCGATGAGCTTGTCCAGCCATTCCACCGCCGCCTCGGTCTCGCCGTCCCGGATTGCCAGCAGGGCGCGGTGGTAGTAGCTCTCGAGCCCGGCGTCGCCGAAGTCCACCTTCTTGCCCCGCTCCCAGGCGACCAGCCCGCGGAGATAGTCCGCGTCCGGGGCGTCGCCGGCCAGGACGAGGAGCTTGTCGACCAGGTCGAACCGCCCGAGGCGGTAGCAGGCGTTGGCGGTGGAGATCACCCGCTGGATATCGACCTTCCCGTCGGTCGCGAGCAGGCCCTTGGCCTGGCGGACGGCGTGGCGGACCGTCGGGGCACCGACGTGGTTGGTGTTCTCCTCCAGTTCGACGCGGAACTTGCCGCCGAGCGAGTTGACCTTCGCGTGGCGTTTGAGCACCTCGTCGGTGAAGGTCAGCGGGAGGCGGACGCGGGCCCGCTGCTCGGCGTTGAGCTTGACGCGGACCTCCGTTCCCTCCTTGGGCAGCTCGAAGGTCACGGGGTTCTTTCCGGGGCCGACGGGGCCCTCGCCCAGCAGCTTGCCGGTCGGGTGGACCTCCACGCGGGCCCTGGCCGGCTGCGGGGCCGTCAGCGTGTAGCGCTTGCCGTCATGCCCGACCGCGACGTGCTCGTTGGCGAAGACCACGCGCCCCGCCCCGCTGACGCCGTAGTAACTCTGCGCGTACTGCACCGGGACGTAGGGAGGGCGGAAGTCGCCGGGGTACTCGAAAAGCGTCGTGCTCCCGGTCCACAACTCAAGGAAACCGCCCTCGTCGTTGCGGGTGTAGAGCTTCATGCCCGGGCAGGCCTGGGGGTCCTTCGTGATCAGCGAGTTGAAGTCGTCCTTCGGGGCGTAGACACCGCAGAAGCCCCACTCCGGGTACAGGGCGAACCAGGAGACGCCGCGCCAGCCGCGCCGGCCGCCCTCGGCGTAGAACGGCTTGGCCCATCCGCCGTTGTGGGGCATGATGTACCCGGCCGGGTAGATGATCTGCTCGCCGCTGTACTCATCCACGTGCATCAGGTGGTTGGTCCAGATGCGCTCCGCCCGCCGCAGCGGGTTGGGGTTCTCCAGGCGGGTGGTGAGGCGGTAGCGGGCCTCGTCGGGCTTCAGCGTGACCCAGACCGACAGCGGGCGCTGCGAATAGTGCCCGTACCGTCCCATCTCCCGCTTGTGCTGGAAGTGGGTGAAGCGGCAGTTCATGGCGACGGTGACCTCCCCGCCGGCGCCTTTGACGATGCGATACCCGGCCGACTGGCGGACGTACATCCCGTGTTCGAAGTAGGGGAAGCTGGTTTCGACGTACCCGGCCGTCCAGCCGATGATGTCGCGGAAGGGCTCGGTCTCGTAGTATTTCGGGTCGGGCGTATTGGCCAGGGAGCGCCCGGTCTCCAGGTCCACGGCGTTGACGACCCGCATGCCGAGAGTGGGCGCGATCTTCACGCGGATACGCCCGTTGTCCAGCGTAATCAGCGGGAACTTGTGATCGATCTTCCTGTGGTACTTCGCGCGGGCGGCCCGGATCTTCTCCCGGGCCCGCTGGTAGGCCTTGGACCGCCCAAGCGCCTCGCGGAGGGCCTCCCGCCGGGCCTTCTTGTCCTCCTTGAGCTTCGGGTTGTCCTCCAAGAGACGGTGCTCAAGCGACTTCTTGAGGTTCTTCTCGTTCTGGTAGAGCTGCTTGAGCTCGTCGCGCGAGGGCGTCTTCGGGTACGGCCGATCCTCCTCCATCGGCGCGATCCACATCGGGTGCGTGACGGTTTCCTCGGTCACCTCCACCTCGGCGACGAGGCAGGCCGTGACGCAAAGGATCGGGATCAGTGCGGTAATTCGGGGCATAGTCGGTCCTCGTTGTTCGCTGTGGGGCACAGAGATGTTGTTCCTCATCGACAGGTCGCCCGGTTGCCTCGCTGCTACGAAACGGCAGCGAACGTTCGCCGGAGCTATCTGACTCTCCTCGGGTCGTCCTCGCCCCCGGTGCGGAGGTCGAAGGCTTCCGGCAGGTTCTCGGCGGTCACGCGGTAGACACGGTGTTTCCCGGCCTTGGCGGCGGCGTCGTTGATCTTCCGTTCTGCGGCGGGGCGGGCCTCGACGCCGTCGGGCAGGGGCTGGTCCTTGAAGGAGAACCACACGCCCTCGGAGTCGCTTTGGGAAAGCCAGAGGACCCCGGCGTCCCCGGGGAGGATATACGGGCGCTGCATCTTCGGCAGCGCGGCGTTGTAGGCGTGGGCGAACTCGGCGAACCGGGGGGGCGCGTCGGTGTGCCAGTCCGGGGCGGTCCAGCCGCGTACGGACATGACCCGGAAGAGGTTGCGCTCGCGCTGCTCGGGGCTGAAGAGGGCAGTCGCATAGCTCCATTGTCACCCGATCGCGGATTCGGCTCAAGCGCCGCCAGGAACCGTCGCGCGGGCGGTTCGTCAAAATGGGGAGAATCGAAGACCCCGCCGCCAAGGAGACACGGATGATGTCCACGCGCAGGCTCCCCCACCTCCTGCTCGCCTCGCTGCTGCTGGTCTCCGGACCGCTCGTCGCCCAGGACGCCGCGACCCGCCCGGCCGCCGGGCCGGACAAGGTCTACGTACCCTACGAGAAGCTCCAGGGCGTCCTCTCGACCGAGGAGGAAGGCGTCTTCCTGCCCTACAAGGAATTCCAGGCGCTCTGGAACGCCGCCGGCGGAGCGGCCGCGCCGGTCGAACAGGCGCCCGCGCCCTACCTCATCAGCGTCGCCCGCTTCGAGGGGCGCATCCGGCGGAAGGCGGCGACGGACAGGTTGGCCCCGCTCGCGGAGATCACGCTGACGCTGACGGTGGACGTCCTCCGCGAAGGCTGGGTGGACGTCCCGCTGGGGCTCTCGCAAGTGGCGGTGACCGAATCGAGCTTCGCCGACGCCGCGCAGCGCGGCTCAGGTCGACCCCGCTCAGGGCGTCCTGAGCGAGCCGAAGGCGGGTCGAAGGGCGAGCCCCTCCTGCGGGTAATCGACGGCAGCTATCACCTCCTGGTCCGCGGGACCGGGCGGCGGACGCTGAGGCTGACCTTCGTCCGCCGGCTCGAGACCCGCCCGGGGCTGAACATCCTGAGCTTCCGCGCGCCCGCCGCGGCCGTGGGGACCCTGGAGTTGCTGATCCCCGAGGAGAACATGAACGTGGAGGTCAAGGACGTCCTGGCGGCGACGACCCGGCAGGTCAAGGCGGACGGGCGGACCGCCACGAAACTCCAGGCGTTCCTCGGCGGACGGGAGAGGGTTCACCTGAGCTGGAAGCCCCGTACCGAAGCGGCCGGGGGCCTCGAGGCGGTCATCCTCGCACGCCAGGAGCGGCGCCTCACCGCCTCCGAGGCGATGGTCCGCTACGACGCGACCTTCCATTACGACATCCGCCGCAAGGGCGTCGACGCCCTGAGCGTCCAGTTGCCCGGGGCGGGCTTCCGCGTCACCCGCGTCGAGGGCGACGGCATCAGCAAGTGGGAGGTCGACAGCGGCGGACCCGACGGCGCGCCGGAGCTGCTGCGCGTGAAGCTGCACGCCCCCGTCAAGGACAGCTACTCGCTGCACGTCCGCATGGAGTACTTCCTCGAGCAGCCCCAGGCGACGCTCCAACTCCGCCCCGTCTTCACGCGCGAGGCGCTGCGCTCGGAAGGAACGCTCCTGCTGAGCCCCTCCGCCCGCCGCCGCGTGGAACTGACTGAAACCGAGGGGCTCGTCCGCATCCCGGCCGGGGCGGGCGGGGCGACGAAGTACCGCTTCGTCCGCGCAAAGGAGGTCTCAGGCAAGATCGAGATCACGGAGATCGCCCCGCGGATCAGCGTCCTGCCGTGGTGGGCCCTCGGCGTCGACTCCCGCCGCACCGCGCTGCGCGGGAAGATCAGCTATACCATCGAAAAGGCCGGGGTCTTCAACCTCCGCCTCACGCTGCCCGAGCCCTGGAAGGTGATCTCGGTCGAAACCTCCGGCGGACCCAAAGGCGGCGGAAACCTCGTGGACGACTGGGAAACCGCCGGGCGGGGCGCCGACC
>CAYTQL010000037.1:0-11250 GCA_964439555.1 uncultured Planctomycetaceae bacterium
CATCCACTCCAGCGCCAGGCCCACCGAGGCGACCAGCGCCGCCGTCGCCGCCGCCGCGACCCATGCGGGCTTCTCGTGCAGACGGGCGACCACGGTGAACAGCTCCAGGTGCGTCACCGCCGCGAAGAACAGCAGCAGCCCGCCGATCACCGGGACCCCGTGCCGGTGCGCCTCGGGCAGCAGGTGCACCCACAGCGGCGCGGTGACGTAGATCAGCACCGCCAGCGTCCCCAGCCCCAGCGCGACGGCCTTGTACCCGGTCTCCAGCATCACCAGGGCGCCGGGCCTCTCGCCCGCTTCCCACCGCTGGGCGACGTGTACGAACAGCACGCCCCAGACCGCATTGGCCAGGAACAGCACCGGCTGGGCGAGGTAGAGATAGATGCCGAAGGTCCCCGCCTCCGCCTGGCCGTAGTAGTGATTCGTCAGGAACAGGCTCACCTGGTGGGCTGCCTGCCAGAGCAGCGCCGCGACCATCGCCGCCGCCCCGTAGATCAGCACCTTGCGCGACGCGGCGGCGAGTTCCCCGGCCGGGACGGGCGCCTCGCCCGACGGCTCGGCGCGCAGCGCGGCGATGAGTCCGAGCAGCCCGAGGACCGCCGCGAGCCCGGTGGCCCCGAGGTGCACGCCGAGGATCGTCAGTCCGCTGGGCGCCGCCCACACCGCCGCGACGATGCCCGCGGTGAACGCGACGCTGAAGACCAGTTCCACCGCCGAGATGAGCCGGTACCGCCGCATGCCGCCGAGGAACCCGAGGATGTTGTGGTAGACCGCCACCAGCGCGGCGTTGAGCAGCGCCAGCAGGCAGGCGTCGAGCTGCGGGCCCATCGGCAGGTCCGAGTCGGTCCGCGGGACGATCACCCATCGCGTGATCCACTCCGAGCCCAGCAGCAGCGGGAGCGTCAGCAGCGCCACCACCGCCGGAACCACCCGCGCCATCCGCAGGAAAAACGCCCGCAACTGCCCCCGCCGCTCGTACAGGCTCACGTAACGCCGCAGCGCCTGGTTGGTCCCCAGCGAGACCACCGGCGCGGCGACGGTGAAAATCATCACGCCCATCAGCCAGAGCCCCAGTTGGGCCCGGTGCTCGGCCAGCAGGTACGCCAGCAGCAACACGCGGGCAAGCCCGAGCAGCTTGCTGACGCCCATCACCGGGACGTACAGCGCCACCGAGCCGGCCAGCGAACCGGGCTCCAGCAGGCTCCGACGCGCCATCACCACCCCCCGAGAAGACGCCGCAGGCGGCGGACCGGACGGGGCGCGGGGCGGTTGAACACCACGCCGACCGCGCGCCCCCCGGCCGCGGCGATCCGCCGGCGAAGGCGGGCGATGCGCGCAGCGCGCGTCCGTCGACGCGCGACCAGCAGCACCCGCGGAACCTGCCGGATCAGCAGCGGCGCATCGGGCGTCCGGTCGAGCGGACCGGCGTCGAGGATCAGCGAATCGTACCCCTGGCGGAGCTGGCGGAGCAGCCAGGGCAGACGGTCGGAGAACAGCAGGCTTCGAGCGTCGCGGGCGCCCTGTCCGGCGGGGTAGAGGTCCAGCCCGGCGTTGACGGCGCGGGCGGTCAGCTCGGGGACGGTCCGTTCGGCCAGGACGTCGGCGAGCCCCGGGCCCTTCGCCACGCCCAGCATGCGGTGCAGCGCCGGGCGGCGGAGGTGGGCGTCGACCAGCGCCACGCGGGCGTCGCCGAGCGGCTCGGCGCCGCTGACAGCCAGGCCGGCGGCGAGGGTGGAAGCCCCCGCCCCGGCGCCGACGGAGCAGAGGAGCAGGTCGCCGCGGGTCTCGGCGTCGGCGAACAGCTCCGACCAGAGATGCGCGAATGCCGGCGCCGCAGCCGGCGAAAGCCAAACCCGCAGCGCCGAGCCGGTCCGCATGCGGCGCGTGGCGGCGGCGACCTGTTCGACCACCGGTCGAGTCACTGTCCCGCCCCCTCTCGCCGCACAATCGGAGGCGCCATCCGTCCCAGCCGCGCCAGCACCGGCAGCCCGCCGGCCGTCAGCCCGTCCGCCTCGCGGCGCGGGAAGAGGCGATCGGCCGCTACGGCCGCCAGCCCCCCCGCCAGCAGCGCCGGAACGAGCCCCGCCGCCAGCCAAACCCACAAACGCGGCGCGACCACGCGGGGCTCCCCGGGCCCTCGCAGCAGGCGGATCGTCCTCCGCGCCCGCTCCGGCGGCGCCTGGGCCCACGTCCCGGCGGCCGTGCGGGCGGCGCCCACGTCCTCCTGGAGCCGCTTCCGCTCCTGTTCGGCCAACAGGCGGGCGGCCGCGCGGCGGCGAAGGCGTTCCAGTCGTTCGGCCGCGGCGCTGCGGCGGGCGCTGAGCATTTCGGCGTGTTCAACCAGGCGGCGGCGATGACGCCGGAGTTGCTCGGCGAGCTGCTCCCTCACCGCCGCGATCTCCGCCACCCGTCGCCGCAACTCGCCCGGATGCGCCGGGTGCAGCGTCTGGAGCCGGTTCAGCTCCACGAGCACCTCGGCCAACCGCCCTTCCAGACGCCGGAGGACCGGGCGACGCTCCAGCAGCGCCTCGGGAACCACCGGGTCCTGCCCGGGCGGGGAGGCGAGCTGCTCCTCGATCAGCTTGCCCAGCTCGCGGGCGGCGTCGAGGCGCCCGTCCAGCTCGCCCAGCGCCCGGCGAGCCTGCCCGAGCGCTTCGGTCGGCGGTTCGGCCGCCAGAAGCTCCGCCGCGGCGTTGAGGTGGTCCGAGAGGCGTCGGCGGGCGCGGTCGAGCTGGACGGCGGACGCCGCGGCGGGATGCGCCACGCGTCGCGCAACCGATCGGGCGCGGCGCTCGTCCAGCCAGGCGTCGGCGATCGCCTCCCCCAACCGGCGGGTGGAGCGCCGCAGCGCCTCGGACTCCCGCGCCCGGACCGCCATCTCGAACGCGCCCGGCGCCGTGGGGTCGGGCGCGAGGCGCAGGCGTTCGGCCAGGCGCGCCAGGTCGCCGCGGCGTCGGCGGGCGAAGGCGCCGATCGCCGCCGCCCGGGCGTCCATCGCTTCGCGGGCGGCGAGGGCCCACCGTCCGGGCCCGTCCGCCGCCTCGACCGGCGAGGGCGCCGGCGGCGGGGCCTTCCCGCCCAGGCGCATCATCGCTCCGGCCAGGACGGGCTCGGACGTGACCTCCGCGCGGAGGGCGGGCAGGTCCGCGGCGGGTTCGGCGAGAAACCGCGCGGTCGATTCGTAGGTCGCCGGCGAGAGCCCGCACGCCAGGGCGACCAGCGCCCAGGCGCCGACGGCGACCGCTACCGCCCACCCGGGGCGGCGGCGCAGAGCGCGGGGCAACTCGCGCAGCAGGTTGTGCGTGCGGTTCTGAGGCATCGTCGGGTCTCGCTACCGGTCCGTTTTCCCCCAAATCCCGCGACGCGTCCAGCCCTATTCGCCCGCGCAGCGAGACAAGGCGACGCGCGGGGCGCCCCCGTCGCCGGGCAGGGCCCGGCGGGCCGCCTCGGCGTCCGCACGGGTCGCGAAACTCCCGGCGCGGACCACGAACACCAGTCGCCCGTCGCGCAGCACCGGCTCGACGCGCGCGGCGACCTCTTCGGCCGAGAGGCGATCCCGCAGGGCGCGGGCGGCGTCGGCGTCCCCATGCGCGGCGTATTCCAGCGTCCAGGCCCGCGCCCGGGACCGTCGCCCCGCACGCTCGGCCAGGTCGGTTCCGCCCAGCCCGTGAGCGATGCGCTCGAGCTGCAAATCCGCCGCACGCCAGGCGCCGCGCCGCTGGAGCAATTTCGCCAGCAACAACCGGGCCTCCCCCGAACTCGGCGTTTCCTCGCGGATCGGTTCCACCGCCTCCCGCAGCGTTTCCTCGGCCGCGGCAACGTCGCCCCCGCGCTGCTGCACTCGCGCCAGCTCCAACGCCGCCTTGAGGCGAAGCGCCGGGTCCTCCAGCGCCCTCACCGCGGCGGCAAGGTCCTCGGCCGCCGGGCCAGCGTCATCCAGCTTCGCCCGCGCCGCTCCGCGCAGGTAGCGGACCTCCGCGGCCGCATCCGTCCGGCCGTAGCGGTCCAGGAAACGCTCCGCCCCGGCGACCGTCTCGGCATACCGCCCGGCCGCATACCCGGCGCGGAGCTCGTCGAGCTGTGCCCGTCCGGGGGGCGGCAGCTCGGGCGTGCACGCGGCGAGCGCGACCAGCGCCGCGGTCAGCAGATACGCCCGGATTGGTCGAATGCACCGCACGCGCGTCCCCTGTCTCGTATCGCTCAGCCTCGCGGGCCCGCGGGCACCGGGTAGCTCACGCCGCCCATCGGGTAGACCACCGCCCGCTGCGGGCCCTCGCCGAGGATCGCCTCGGCCGCGGCGACCGCCTCGCCGACGTCCGCGAACAACCGCAGCCCGGGGAACCGGACGCCCAGCTCCGCGAGCTTCGGCGAGACCATCAGCAGATGGTTCCGGTACGTGCTCTGAAGCGCCAGGCGGACGAAGAACGACGCGTCGCCCGCAAACCGCGGAACCGCCCGGCAGAACAGCGAGTGCAGGGCGTCCGGGCCGAGCAGGCGGATGCCCCGGCGGGTCCATTCGGGGCTGATCGGCCAGTTGGGAATGCGCATCCCCGCCGCCCCGACCGGGCAACGGGCCAGGCAGATGACCACCCCGCCCGGACGCGCCGCCCAGAGCGTATTCGGAATGCACTTGAAGCTCTGCCACAGGTCGTGGTCCCGCGGGTGGGCGTTGGCGATCAGCACGTCCGCCGGCGCCTGGGGCACCACCCCGCAGGCCACGGCGCACTGCTTGGCCATCATCCGGTGCACCGGACGCACCTCGCCGGCGGCGAGATACGCCGGGTACTCCTGCTCATCCAGCAGGTACTGGACCGCGAAGCTCCGCCCGTGATGGGCGTCGATCAGTTCCCCCGCCGCGTCGATCGCCCGGCGCATCGGGTTGCGCTCCGGCGGGAGCCCCACGAGCTGGCGGAACCGCCGCCCGAGCCCCAGCCGGTGCAGGTAGCGGATGGTCTCCAGCGAGGCGCAGCCGGGCAGGAGCATTTTGTAGCCCCCGCCGAAGCCCGCCTGGAGGTGCGGCGACGCGCCGGAAATGATGATCCGCAGGTCCGCCTCCGCCACGCCGCGGTCGATGCGGATGTCGACCCCGTCCAGACGCCCGACCGAGACATACCCGCCCGACGGGCCCTCCCACGGGTTGGACCGCCAGCGGAGCGTCCCGGCGTAATCGCCCAGCTTCCCGACCGCCTGTTCGTCCGTCATGGGCGGGTGCATCCCGGTGGCGAAGACGACCTCCGCCTGCGCGGGGTCGCACCCGGCGTGCCGCAGTTCCCGCAGGATCGGCTGGAGGATCATCTCCAGCGGACTGTTGCGGGTGACGTCCTCGACGATCAGCGCGATGCGCCCCTTCCGCCGCGCGGCGAGCAGTTTGCCCAGCGGCGCGCCGGCGTCGGGGTTGCTCAGGGCGCGTCCGAGGCGGTTCGGCCAGTCGTCGGGGGCGCTGCGCAGGGAGGGCGAGGCCGTCTGCTCGAGGGACCAGGCGTCCGGGAGGGAGAGGCTCAACGACTCGGGGCCCCAGGGGACCGAAACCTCCGGCATCGGGCGTCCTTTCGCGTCAGTCGACGTCGCCGGACGGGCCCATCCGCCCGACGATCACGTGGTAGACCCCAAGCGGCTCGGGGATCGCGACGAACTCGCCGAACCCCGCGGCGCCCAGGATCTCCTGGAGCTGCTCCGGCGTCCGGTGGATCATGTGTAACCCCAGCACGCGCCGGAAGAACCGGTCGGACCCGTGCCTGCGCGAAATGCTGTTGAACACCACATACGTCCCGGCGCGGCAGACCTCGGAAATGCTCGAGGCGATCTCGCGGATGTGCTCGTCGTCGAGGTATTCGCAGATGCCCAGCATCTTGATGATATCCGGCGGGCGGTCCAGCATGTCCTCGACGTCCCGCACGTCGCCCTGGATGAACCGCACGGACTCGGTCAGCCCGATCTCGGCCGCCTTGGTCCGGCCGAACTCGAAGGCATCGGCGCTGAGGGCCACCAGCGTCGCATGCGCCGCCGCCTCGGCCTCCTCCAGCGCGGGCATGATGATCTGTCCCGGCCCGGCGCCGAGGCAGAGCACCTCGACCGGGTCGGCGTCGATCCGTTCGATCAACCGGGTGATCAGCCGCGAGCCGAGGCGCCGGCGGTTGCGCAGCGCCATGGACATCGACCCGGCGCCGACGAGAATCTTGTCGGCGATCTGGCTTCCCGCCCCCTCGTAGCTGATGACCATGCTCCGCCAGCCGCCGGGGTCGGACCAGTTCGCCGCCGCCAGTTCGCTCTTGCCGAACCGCAGGGCGCCCCGCATCACCGAGGCGGGCATGTAGTTGGCGATCGGGTTGAACAGCAGCGCCTTGAGCGTACGGCGCAACGGGCCCTGGCGCTCGAAGGCGATGTCACGGGTCCAGGCTTCGATCGTTTCGCGGTCCATGGGTTCCTGTCGATCAGCCGAAGACGGCGTTGCGATTGCGGGTTCGTCACATGATACCCGCCGCCGCCCCGCCAAGTCACGCGCCGCGGGACGCGCAGAGCCGACGGGGTGCGACGCGCCTCCCGGCGCCTCCCGGCGTCGCTGTCCCCGCATGCCGCATTCTGCTAAACTGCTTCCATGCTTTTGCGCAGAACATCAGCGGCAATCGTCCTCCTGACCGTCGCGGGCGCCGCGGCCGGTGAGACCGCGGCGAAGCCCGCCGCAACGACCGCAATCGCCCCGAGCACGCAGATCAGTCCCGCCAAGGCCCGGCGGATCGCGATGGTCCGCCGGGGGCTCAAGGACATCCAGGTCTTTGGGGGCGACCAGGGGCAGGAAGGGCCCGAAACAGTGGACCGGCTCCGGCAAGCACCTTGCCCGCCCGGCCGGGGAGTCGGTGTTCAACCCGCTCGTCGGCTCGGTGATTCGCGGCATCCTCCCCCGCCCCTGTCACCCGCGGGTCGACCCCTTCACCGCCGTGCTGATGGAGTCGCTGAAGGGGAAGGAGTCGCAGGGGGCGACCCCGCGTGCGAGGCGCCCCCGACGCCGTATTGGAAGGCTCCGGAAGGGCCGAAACGCTCCGCCCCTTGACCGGCGGTTCCCGGTTCGCGATGTTCCGAGGCTCGCATGCATCTGCCGATCTGGCTTCGCATTCTGCTGGTCGTGAACCTCGTCGTGCTTGCCGCGGCCGGGGTGATCGGCGCCTTCGCCAGCGACATCGCCGGGCGCGTGGTGGAGGAAGGACTGATCCGCCGCACCGCCGAGCGGACGGGGCGGTTCCTGCGCGGACAGAACCTGCCCTTCTCCGATACGCTGATGGGCTACCTGCACCGGATGCACGGGGTGCACTTCGTGACGGTCCGCCTTCGCGACGGCGCGCTGCTCGGGACCAGCCTGCCGGTCGAAGCTCGTGAATCGCTGGGACCGGTCTTCCGCGGGCGGGCGGAGTCCGGCTCGCTGATGCTCCCGGAGGGCCCCGGACGGTTCGACTCGCACACCTTCGAGGTCCCCGCCGAAGCGCCCGGCGGTGCGGCCGAGCGCCTCCGACTGTACGTTATCGTCCCGCAGGGGCAGTTCGAGGACGCCCGGGCGACCGCGGCGGGGCGAATCCTCCGCGTGACGGTCCCGGTCGTGCTCGTCGCCAGTGCGGGGGCGCTGATCCTGGGGTTCACGCTCGCCCGCCCGATCCGGCGGCTCGCCCGGCGGATGGAGCGTCTCAGCGCCGCCGGTCGTCCCGCCGACGGGGAAGCGACGCCGCGCCGCGGACCGGCGGAGGTGGTCCGGCTCGGCGAGGCGTTCGACCGGCTGATGGACCGCCTGGGCGAGGCGCGGAACCAACTCGCCCGCCAGGAGCGGCTCGCCACGCTCGGACGCGTCGCCGCGGGGGTGGTCCACGAGCTGCGCAACCCGCTCAGCGGCATCCGCATGAACCTCCGCGTGCTCCAGGAGGAGCTGACCGGGCGGGGAATCGAGGACCCGGGGATCGGCGCGGGGCTGCGCGAGGTCGAGCGCATGGCGTTGTATCTCGACGAGTTGACCGATCTGGCCGCCGGGACGGGCGACCCCGACGCCGGGGCGGCCGCGCCGCTCGGAACGCTCGAAGTGGTGAGTATCGAGGAGCTTGTCGAGTCGGTGCTCGCGCTGTTCGAGGGACGCCGCAGGCACGCCGGCGTCGAGCTGAGACGCCAGTACGACCCGGCCGCTGCGCCCGGACGGATCGACGCCGGGCGGGTGCGGCAGGTGCTGATCAACCTCGTCGCCAACGCCCTGGACGCCATGCCGGGCGGCGGGACGCTGACGGTCCGCCTCAAGCCCGCTGACGGGCGCGTCCGCTGCGAAATCGCCGACACCGGGCCCGGGGTCCCGCCGGAGGCGGGCGAGACGCTCTTCGAGCCCTTCGTCTCCACGAAACGCAGCGGCGTAGGGCTGGGGTTGTACGTCTGCCGGCGGATCGTGACCGCCCACGGCGGAGAGATTGGCTTCCGCACCGCCCCCGACGGCGCGGTATTCTGGTTCGAGTTGCCCGGCCCGGCCGCGAACGAATCCCACCATGCCTGAGAGCGATACCCGAGAGCCCCGCCTGCTGGTGATCGACGACGAGGACTCGATCTGCCTGGCGTTCCGCCGCTTCTTCGAGCGGCGCGGATGGACGGTGAACGTCTGCTCCAGCGGCGGCGACGGGCGGGCCGCCTTCGAGCGGGAAAGCCCGGACGTGACCTTCCTGGACATCCGCCTCCCGGACGCCGACGGTCTGGAGGTGCTCCGGGAGCTTCACGAACGCCGGCCGGGGGCGGCGGTCATCATGATCACGGCGTTCGGCGGGCTGGAGACGGTCGTCGGATCGCTCCAGGCGGACGCCTACGACTACCTGCCCAAGCCGATCGACCTCGACGAGGCGCTTAAGCTCGCCGAGCGGGCCCTCGAGCAGCGCCGGTCCGCCCCGGGCGCCCCCGCGCCGCCCGCCGCGTCCGGCGAGCAGCTCGTGGGCGCCTCCCCGGCGATGCAGGCGGTGTACAAGCGCATCGCCGTGCTCGCGCGGGACGAGTGCAGCGTGCTGCTGCTCGGGGAGACGGGCACGGGAAAGGAGATGGTCGCCCGGGCGATCCACGCCCACTCGCGGCGGTCGGACGGTCCCTTCGTGGCGGTCAACTGCGGCGGGCTGCCCGAGACGCTGGTCGAGAGCGAGCTGTTCGGGCACGTCCGGGGCAGTTTCACCGGCGCGGACGCCGACCGCACGGGTCGATTCGAGGCGGCCGAGGGGGGCACGCTGTTCCTGGACGAGGTCGGCGAACTGCCCGAGAGCACACAGGTGAAGCTGCTGCGGGTGCTCGACTCGCGCCAGATCGAGCGGGTCGGCTCGACCCATCCGCGCCAGCTCGACGTGCGGATCGTGGCGGCGACGAACCGCGACCTCTTCGCCGCCGTCCGAAACGGGCGATTCCGCGCCGACCTCTATTACCGCCTGGCCGTGGTGCAGGTGGAACTCCCGCCGCTTCGCGAGCGCCGAACAGACATTCTCCCGCTGGCCGAGCACTTCATCGCCGCCGCCGGCCGGGGGACGGGCGCGGGACGGATCGACCCCGACGCCGCCGAGGCGCTGCGGGACTACGACTGGCCGGGCAACGTCCGGGAACTGCGCAACGCCGTTCAGCACGCCCTGGCGGTCAGCCCCGGCGGGCCGGTCCGCCTGGAAGACCTCCCCGACCCCCTCCGGCGCCCCGGCGACGGCGCGGAGGACGGCGCCTCGGACGCCCCGGCGCAGCGGTATGTCCGCCAGGTGCCCGACGCGGCGGGGAGCCTGTGGTCGGCCGGCATCGAGCCCGTCGAACGCGAACTGATCCGCCGGGCGATGCGGGAGTGCGACGGCAACCGGTCCGAGGCCGCCGAGCTGCTGGGCATCCACCGCAACACGCTGCGCAAGAAGCTCCGCGAACTCGGGCTGTAACCGCAGTTGCGCCGGACGGGCGAGGTCGTTTCCGGGCGGAATAAGGGGCTGCGGCGGCGCGTCCACGAGCGCTCATGTTGCGCAGCGAAGCGCTGCTTCGCAGAGCCGTGCCGCGCCGGGGTTGCCTCCGTCCGGGTTCCGGCTATCGCGTCTCAAGCACGAAACGGATGGGCACGCGGACCCGCCCGGGGACGGGCTTGCCGGCGCGGCGGGCGGGGCGGAAGCGGGCCTTGCGGACCGCGGCCAGGGCGGCGGCGTCCAGGCGGGCGTGACCGGACGAGCGGGCGACTCGCGCGGAGGCGACCCGGCCTCGGGCGGACAGACGGGCGGCGATAACGACCGTGCCCTGCTCCCCGCGGCGGACACTGAGGCGAGGGTACTGCGGGGCGATGCGCCGGAGCGGCTCGGCGGCGCTGTCCGCGCCGGGTGAACCCGAGGCCAGGGGCAGCGATCGACGCTGCGGGCGCGGGGGGCGCAGGCGGCGCTCGAAAGGCTCCCGGACCGGAGCCGGCGGCGCCAAGGCCGCCGACTCCGCCGGGATGCGCACAGAGGTCTTTCGTTTCGCGATGCCATGCCCCTCCGGGGGCATCGGGCCCGGGCGGGCGTCCGAACCGACCCGGGACGGCGCGGGAGGCGAACTCCGAACCGCAGACGGCCGTTGCGCGGGCCCGGCCAGTCGCCGGGGCGCGAAGGCCGCCACCACTTCGCCCGGGCGGACCGCCGCCTCCGGCGACGGCGGCGGCGGAGGCGGTTCGCTCGGCCGGGGCGTCTCACGGTCCGCGGGCTCATCGGGAATGACCAGCAGTTGCACCGGGCGAGCCGTCTCGCCGGATGCCCACGGCAGCTCGGGCGGATCCGTCCGCTCCAGCATGCCGTGGAGGCAGAGACCCACTGCCAGCGCCGCGTGCAGCGTCGCCGACAGGGTCATCCCAAACATCCAATGCCCACGCCGCTTCCGCATTCTGTCACCGCCGTCCGGCGGTCGGGTTATTTCTTCAGGGCTTCCTGAAGCGTCAGGACCGTGTACCCGGTCACCAGCACGGGCGAGCCCTCGAACCACCGGTCGGCCTCATTGATCCAGGAGCCGTTCTCGCTGACCCGCTCGGCCAGGGCGTCGATGAGTTCGTGTCGCCAGTTGTGCGCCACGCCTTCGGCGTCGGTGATCGTCGGTTGCGCCCAGGCGCTCAGGGCCTTGGCTAACATCTGGTAGTAGTAGTAGAGCCCCTGGAGCGACCGGGCCTGGGGCATGTTCGGGTTGTGCTGCAGCGTCCAGTGCTTGCGGATCCACTGGAAGGCGTCGCGGACGCGCGGGTCGTCCCGCGCCACGTCGGCGTAGAGCATGCTCTTG
>CAYTQL010000037.1:11260-13626 GCA_964439555.1 uncultured Planctomycetaceae bacterium
TAGGTCATGGACCCGTAGCTGCGGAGCCCGCGCCCGCCGGGGCCCTTGCCCGCCTTGGACTCGCCCTTGCTCAGGTCGGCCTTGATCGCCGGGGCGTAGATGAACCCGCCGTCGGGCGTGCCTTCCTGGGCCCAGGGGCGCTTGTTGCCCTCGAAGTTCTGCGTCCGCTGCACGAACTTCAGCGCCCGCTGCATGTGCGGGTCGTCGGCGGGAACGCCGGCCTGGTGCATCGCTTCGATCCAGTAGCCCACGTTGGACATATCCGGCCGGCCGTGCTTGCCGTAGCTCACGCCGCCGCGGAAGGGATGGTCCTCGGAGATCTCCGTCCCGTCCGGGTTCTCCTGGCCGGGAACGATCTGGAGCCCCTTGAGGTACTTCACCGCCTTGTCCAGGTCATCCTTGTATTCCGGATGGTCGGCCGTGGACAGCGCCATCACCGCCAGGGCGGTCGAGTAGTTCTGGTGCCCCATCTCCGGGTCGTAGATGCCGCCGTTGGGCTGCTGGTAGCCCATGAGCACCTCGAAGCCCTTCTTGGTGACCGGCTCGGTCATGTCAAAGTCCGGATGCTGGAGCAACACCTTGAGCACCAGCGCCGTGGCGGCGGGGCGCTCGGCGTTGTTCGGGCCCAGCGACCAGCCGCCCTCGGGTCCGCGGGCGGCGAGGAGGAACTCCACGCCCTCATTGATGAGCTTCCGGGCCTTCTCCGCATGCGCCTCGTCGATGTGCTCGGTCTTGACGACGGGCTTGGAGAGGTCCCGCTCCGGATCCTCGACCGCCACCGGTCGGGTGGTCGGCTGCTTGTCGTCGGCGTCCCGGTCCGCGCCGTCCTGCCCGTCGGGCATCCGGTCCTCGGACATCTCACCGTTCAGCTTCTTGACGGTCTCCTCGTCTCCGGGGGTCTGATCCGTCGCGGTCGGCTCCTCGTCCTCGCAACCGATCGCGAGAAGCAGGCACGCGAGGATTCCCAACATCCTCAGCTCTGTGCGCATGGTTGGTCCTTTCTGTTTCTACCTCTGCTCTGTGCGCGAATCGGGGCCCTTCAGAACCGCCAGGACGCCCCGACCTTGAAGTTGATTCCGGGCTCGTTCACGCCCGAACCATGTACACGGTAGGACTCGTTCGTGAAGTTCTCCAGCCCCGCCCAGACATCGAGCCCCTCGGTGACGCGGTATCCGCCGCGGACGTCGAAGACCAGCCACCCGGGCGTCCCGCCGGGCGGGATGCGCTGCGTGTCGGCCTTGTCGCGCGTGGAGAGGGTGTCGGCGCGGCAGGCGAAACGGGCGGCCGACTCCAGCCAGAGCGGGTGCTCCTCGCTGTCCCACCGCAGACCGACCTGCCCGCCGGGCGGGGCCAGACGGCTGATCGGCTCCGAGACGGTCACCGGCGCGGAGGTCGGGAAGGTCTCGACTTTCCCGTATAGCCAGTGGAAGGACCCGAACGCCGTCCACTCGGGCAGGAAACGGTACCGGGCGGCGACCTCGACGCCGTTGACGTACCCGTCGCCGGCGTTCTTCTTGCTCACCTCGTTGTTCCCGCCGACCGTGGCGCCCGTCGGGGTCCGGACGATCATGTCGTCGATGTCCGTGTAGAACCAGGACGCCTGGGCGGCGAAGTTCTCGTATTCGGCCTTGATCCCGGCCTCGTAGGAGATGAACCGCTCCGGGTCCAGTCCGGGCGAGGGGGTCTCGATCTCGTTGCTCCGGGCGGTGTCCAGGCGGGCCAGGTCGGAGAGGTTCGGCGCCCGGAAGCCCTGCGAGACGCCCCCGAAGAGGTTCCAGTGCTCCTGCGAATCGACGAACCAGCTCATCCGGGCGCTGCCGACCAGGGCGTCCCAGTCCTCGGTGACCGAGATCCGCCGGCCGGTCTGCGGGTCCTTGACCGAATCGGCCGCGGCGCGGGCGAAGGTGTACCGCCCGCCGAGGATCAGTTCGAGGCGCTCGGCGAGGGGGATCTGGTTCTGGACATACACGCCGAGCAGGTCGTAGGAGGCGTCGTCGCCGATCGGGCCCTGGATTCCGCGCGATGTGATCGCGCCGTTGGGGGCGAACTTCTCGGTCACCGAGTCCACCTCGTCGTGGTACCACTCGAACCCGTAGGTCCAGAGCCCCACCGGGCTGGGCGACTCGAACTCGCCGGTCAGCCCGTAGGTGTAGACGTCGAACCGCTTGCGATCGCTCTTCCCGCTGCTCTTGGTGCGCCACTGGGTCTCGTAGAGCTGCTGGAAGCTGAAGGTCAACTGCGCCGAGGTGAGGTACTCGCAGATATTGCGGCGCTTGAAGCGGACGTAGCTCAGCGAGTGTCCGGTGTCCACGACCCGCTTGAGTTCGTTGCCCACGGTCGTGCCCTCCCAGGAGATGCCGTGGAGG
>CAYTQL010000038.1:0-13452 GCA_964439555.1 uncultured Planctomycetaceae bacterium
GGCCTACGAGCAGTTCGCCCGCACCTACGCCCGTCACGGCGTGCTGGAAAACGCGGTCTTCAACCCGAAGATCTTCAACGACGAGCGGAACTACTCCCGCTACGACGCCCGCGAGTACACCAAGAGCAACTGGCTGCCGAACATCATCTGGCCGCGGAAGATCAGCGCGAACCTCGCGGCGATCTCCCTGCGGGACCCCGACTACGCGCGGAAGGTCTGGAGCGCCTACGGATCGTGGAAGTGGTATTTCGATCACTACCTCAGCGACCTCGGCTTCTACCAGGAGGAGTTCTCCAAGATGGGCGCGACGCCCGGGGCGATGATCGTCTACTGTCTCGCGGCGGAGCATGCCGGGCTCAACGAGCTGGGCTTCGGCTACGAGGGCGACCCGTCCCACGGCGTCGGGGAGCACCGCAAGACCGGACCGGCGCAGAAGAAGGGAACCGGGCCGACGATGCGCGGGCACATCGGCAGCCTGATTCACCTGACTTTCTCGGCCGTCGAGCTCGGCTCCGACCGCCCGCATTACCCGCTGATGACCACCGGAGACCTGCGGCAGTCGGGCTCGAGCGAGAAGGAAAAGCTCCCCACGCCGACCTTCCAGCACGCCCTGGCAATGGGCTACATGAAGCCGCGGGGTTCGGACGAATGGCACGGGGGCAACGCCCGGTGGGCCTCTCCCGGCGCCTGGGGCGGGGAGATTCGCGGCGACCACGCCCAGTGGGACGGATACAGTCACTTCACGCCGAAGATGCTGCTGCCCTACTGGTTCGAGCTGGGGCACAAACGCTGGGCCGAAGACGGGTTCGGGTACTTCCTCGCCGCGATGCGCAAGCCCGACGCCGAGGGATACCAGCCGTCGCTGCTGTTCGGGCTGGGGGGACCGGTCGTCCCCGACGCCGTCGAGCCCCCGCCCGCTCCCTCGGGCGTGTGGGAGGAACGCGGGCTGGCGATGCTCCGGGCAGACCAGAGCCCGGACTACTGGACCTCGCCCGCCCCGGCCGTGGGAATGCGCCTCGCGAGTCCGTACGCCCACCACGTCAACGACAGCTTCGCCCTGACCGGCTTCTACGCCTACAACCGCCCGATCTACCTCAACCGCCAGGTCACGCCCGGGTACGCCCGCGGCTGGTCGCGGAGCATCCAGTCGCACGCCGGCGTGCGGGTGGACGGCGGCGAACCGGGCTTCACCCGCCAGACCCGCGTCCGCAAGGACTTCCGCGGGCCGGCGCGTTTCCTGGCCGCACGCAGCGCGAAGGTCTACGACGGGACCGACCTGGAGCGGGCGCTGGTGCTCACGCGGGACTACCTGCTGGACGTCACCCGCCTGGCGCCCGCCCGGGGACGAAGCGCAGAACGTCCTGAGCAGGTCGAAGGCGAGTCGAAGGACGACGCCGAGCGGCAGTACGACTGGATGGTCCACGCCCTCGGGCGCCTGGCGACGACCAAGGCTTGGAAGCCGACCACGCTGCCGGAACGCTTCGATGAGTCTTTCGGGCACGGCAGGATGCGGCGGGTCGGGGCCGGTGCGTGGGACCTGACGATCCTCCAGCAACGCGCGGGGGAACCCGCGAAGGCGAAGCTGCCCCGAAGCTGGTACGACCGGCGCGTGGGGGTGCGGCTGCACATGCTGGGCTCGCCCGGGACCGTGCTCCGCGTTGCCTCGACGCCGTCGCCGGTGCAGCGCTACCGCGACGAGGAGGGCAAACGGCGCACCCGCGAGGCGCCCACCGAGGTCGGCGGGCTCAGCGTGCTGGTCTCGCGCAAGGCGAAGCAAACGACCTTCGCGGCCGTGCACGAACCGTACGAGAAGGCCCGACTTCGCATCGAAACCGTCCGAGGGCTCGTCGACGACGGGCGGACGCTCGGCGTCGCCGTCGTCGGCCGGAAGGGCACGGGCATCGAAGATCGCGTGTTCGTCGCCCTCGGCGACGACCCCGACAAGCCGCGCCGCGTGGAAACGGAGAACGGCGAGACCTTCGGCTTCCGGAACTTCCTTTACGTTCGCGTGGGCCCGAAGCGCATCGAGGTTCAGGGCGAGCTGCGCGCCTTGAAGCTCAAGGTCGCGGGACGCCCCGAAGTGCGGGTCAACGGGAAGAAGGCCGCGGCCGGGCTCCGGGACGGCTGGTTGCGCCTGCAAAGAAGCCGGCGCATGCCCACGAAACCGCTCCACCGCGCCCAGTAGGCAACCCGCGGGCCGTGATCCGGCGTGGCAGGGCGCGAGGCGCCCGTGTCGCGGGAATGCGATTGGCCCGGGGTGTGGGCGAATTCGTGGCATGGGCGTCTCGCCCGTGGGGCGCATGGCCAAGCGCCACAAGACGGACGCGCACCCTTGCTCTGCCGCCGGTACGCCGGCGGGCGCATGCCGCGGCGGAATATGTTAAAGTACCGGACGCTTCATCGACCCCGATTCGGACACTGATGGAAGGACGCAATGTGACCCGACGCACGATCCACACGGCGCTGATCGCAGCGATTCTCATCTCGGCCGCGGGCTTTCCCGCCTCGGCGAAGGACCCCCGCAAGCTCCGCTCGACCGAGGGCGGGCTGATCGTGGTGAAGCCCCAGAACCCCGATTCCTCGCTGGAGAACCCCTGGCCGGAGTCGTGGGAGAAGGGCTACCGCCAACGCGTGACCCACTACGGAAAGACCTACAAGGGCAAGAACAACGCCAAGACCACCGGCGAGCACGAGAAATGGGGGCTGCCCGAATGCTTCGGCAGCTTCATCGGCGGAGACTTCGGCGGGGCCCTCAAGGCGATGCAGGCCCCCGACAACCAGGCCGGGTCCGATCACGCCTGGACCAGGGGCATCGACTTCTACTGGTGCTTCACCCTCAAGGGACAGGCCCACAAGTACTTCTACTACGGCGAGGCCTTCGACCCGGGCTACTACAAGAAGATGACCGAGGGCGGGAAAATCTGGACCGCCCACGACCCGCGCCCCTCGCTGGAGCTGGTGCTCTGTCTCGAGAGCCCGGACGAGCAGACCCGCAAGGTCGCCCGGAGCATCCTCGAGAAATTCTGGCGAAGCCCCGAGGAGATCCGGAAGCTCGCCGCCGCCGCGAAGAAGGAAGGCCACCCCAACAAGAAGAAGTTCGCCGCCTACATGCTCTCCATCGTCGACGAGATGCCCGAAAAACGCCCGGAGACCCGGGAGCAGTGGCACGACTGGTGGAGCCGGATCGCCGACGGCGGGTGGATGGTCTTCGAGGAGTACGAGCGCCGCTGCAACCCCTTCCCGCACCCGAAGCATGGAATCGGGACCGGGCCCGTCGGCGCCGCGTGGGACCCCAAGGTCCGCGGGATGCGCGCCGACGCCCGCAACACCGATAACCTCCGGGCGATGCGCGAGGGCGCGGTCTACCTCTTCGCCGAGAAGACCGGCAACGAGCCCGTCCGCAAGCTCTACAAGGAGAAGGTCCGTCAGAACGCCCGGAAGTACCTCGCCGTGGGCAACGGCGAATGGGACTCCGAGGGTTACCTCGGGCACACCATCGCCGCGTACACGAACCTCTACGCCTTTGCGAAGGACAAGGAGGTCCGCGGATACGCCAAGGCGATCCTGGACTATCTGCACCTTTCGGCCGCGAAGAAATACTACCGCGGCTGCTGGGGCGGACCGGTGAAGCGCGACTACGGCAACGCCCAGCCCTTCAGCGGTTCGGCGAGCCTGACGCACCTGTTCTTCGGCGACTCGCCCGGCAAGAACCCCCACCCCGAGCGGGACACGAGCTTCCTGATCAACTCCGGGTACCGCCCGCCCGCGGCGGTGGTGGCCCTGGCGCGGAAGCAGTTCGACCGCCCGGTGGAGATCTTCTCCTCCCACCCGACCTACGAGGTCATGCTCCCGGGCAACGACGAGAAGCCCGAAACCTTCGAGACCATGTACTACGGGAAGACCTACCAGCTCGGCGCCGGGCACAAGGGGCACAGCTACCACACCAACGGGTACAAGCTCGTGACGTTCAACGCCTCCCGCGGCGGGGACTACTTCATCCCCGCCTCCAACCGCGGGCGCGTCCGCAACCCGGTGACCGACTCGGGCGGGAAAGACAACATCGGGCAGTACGAGAACAAGACGATCTGGCTGAACAAGGGCGCCAAGGGCTTCAGCTTCCTGCACCCGGCGACGGCGAACGTCGAAAAGGCCGGCGGGAAGACCTTCTTCAAGTTCGAGAAGACCTACCTCGCCGTCACGCCGATCAACCTGAAGTTCGGAAAGATCAGCTCCGCCCGCGGGAAGCAGACCAAGGGTGCGAAGGTCCTCGAAGCCTCGCCGACCGGCAAGGTCGCCGGGTTCGTCATCGAGATCGGCGAGGACGCCACGCACGGCAGCTACGGCAAGTTCAAAAAGGACGTGCTCGCCAGGACCAAACTGAAGGTCGACGGCGACGCGGCCACGTACATCGGCGTCGACGGAAAGACGCTCTCGCTGGCGATGACCGACGCCTTGCCCAAGCTCACCCGCGACGGCGAGGTCCACGACTGGAAGAGCCACTATCCGCTGTTCCAGCCCGCCGACGGGTCCAAGACGCCGTGCTACCTCGGATGGAAGGAACGCAAGATGCACGTCGAAGCCGGCGGGCACACCTTCGAGGCCGAGCTGGCCGACGACGGGACGTACACGTTCAGCCAGACGATCGGGAAGTGATCCGCACGGAGTTGGCGGTACGAAAGTCGCAACCCGCAGTTGAGGTCTCCCATGCCTGATTTCCAACTCGGTGACGTGGTCTACGAAACCCCCTCGCTCAGCCCTCGGACGTCGAGGCTTTCCTCGCCGAGGGCTCGCCGATCACCAGCTTCCCGGCCGGGGCGATGCGGCTGGAGAACGCGATGGACCCGGAACTGGGGCAGGCGGCGAACTACGCTTCTCGGTCAACGATCTGACCCTCTACGACTGGACCGACGACGGTGAGACCTACGGGCCGGTCCTCGGCGAAGGCTACGTCGGTTTCCGCCAGACGGCTCCGCTGATCGCCGACTACGCGAAGCGGGTCGTCCGGGAGGTCCGGGCGGGCTGAGGATTCCCGCTTCGCCGCGGAGGACGGGGATCGAGACTCCCGCACCGAGTCGGGCGCCCGCCCTTGGCGAGCGGCGCTGCGATCCACGGCCCCCGCATCGCGCTCCGTCACGGCGAACCGCGCGGTCGCGAAACCGCTGGACGATTCGGGCGAACAGATGATACATTAGATGGGTAATATAAGAGGCCTTAGGCAATCGCGGAAGCCGGCGCAGTGCGGCTCCCTGCGTGCGCTTCTACGAGGTAATTCGAAGTAATGAACGGCGACGGAAAGATGCGGTTGCTCGGCGGAGTGGTGATCGTGCTGATCCTGATCGCCGCCGTCTGGGCCGGATGGGGCGTCCTGTTCGGCGACCCCTCGAGCACCGTGGTCCCCTCGCCCTCGGAGGACGGCCGCGCGCAGGTCGGCGGCGAGGATGCCGCTTTTGCGCGCGACCTTCTTCGCCGGGGCGCCGTCGTGCCCCTGGACGAGGTCAAGAAGACGTTGCGGGACCCGAGCCCGACGGTTCGCTCGGCCGCGGTCACGTTGCTGGGCTATCATTTGAGTAAGGTCGAACCCCGCCTCCTGCGCCGCCTGGCGACGGAGGACGAATCGGACCGTGTTCGGGCCAAGGCGGTCAGCCTGCTGGTGCGCCAGGACCGCTGGGAGAACCTCCCGGCGATCGTCGACGCCCTGGAGGACCCCAGCGTGCGAGTCCGCCGGCGGGCGATCGACGGGGTCGAGGACATGCTGGGCCTTCGCCCGCCCTACGACCCCGAGGCGCCGGAAGCGCGCCGCGACGCCGACGCCGCGGCGATCCGCCGGCTGTATCCGTCGCTCGAACGCCACTGGCGGGCCTTCAAGGCCCGAAGGGAGAAGTGACAATGAAACGCGCAACCGGCTTTACGCTTGTCGAGATGCTCGTGGTCGTGGGCATCATCCTGCTGCTGTCGTTCGTGCTGATGCCTTCGTTGCGGACGATCTGGTCGGTCGCCACGGCCACCCAGTGCCGCAACAACCTCCGGCAGATGGGCACCGCCTACGCCGCGCGGATCGCCGACGAGGGCGGGCGGTACATCGGGACGGTGCGCGGGACGAGTTGGTCGAACACCCTTGCGCCCTACCTCGGCGACGACGAGGAGATCTTCTTCTGTCCCGAGGATGATGAGAACGTGGACCCCAGCAACATCGACATGTCCGACTGGAGCGTCTACGACCGCAAGACGAAGTTCTATATGCCCCTGGAGGAAGCTCCGCTGACGGCGAAGCTCAACCCCAGCCAGTTCGCCGAGTTCAATCCGGACGAGTCCCACAACAACCGGACCGCGCCGCCCTACGAGGACGACGGGTCCGGCGTGTGGTACTTCTGCTTCGAGGACCTCCGCACCAACGCGGAAGGCACCAGCGGCGGCGGGGACATGGATTTCGAGGACATCATCGCCAAGTGCACCCTCCTGGGCGACGGGCGGGTGAGGGTCGAGTGGGAGTGGAAGCACTCCGGGCACAGCTTCGACTTCTGCGACCCGGACCGCAACCATATCATCGAGAAGATCAGGAAGAACCCCGAGGTCAAGATCGTCGAGGTCAAGGGCTCCCTGGCCAGCTACGGGATCAGCCACTACGCCGGCGACATCCAGCCGGGCAATCGCGTGATCCTGGTGATGGACTACGAGAACCTCGTCATCGAGGATACCGACGACTGGACGGTCGACCTGAACGACCCCGACGCCATCGACGCCAACCCGCACGTCGACCAATACGGCAACAAGACCTTCGCCCGGCACTTCGGCCGGGTGAATGTGCTCTGGTCCGACGGCTCGGTCTCCGAGTGGTATCCCAACGAGATCGACTTCCATCTCGAGGACATCGACGAAGCCTACTGGAACCCGAAGACCGCCCAGCGCTTCGCCGAGCACGAATAGGATGACTGACCGCGTGTCCGGCGATTCGTCGGCCCGTTGATTCCGCGGTTGGTCCGGGGGGTTCGCCGGTTGCCCTGCGCCCTTTTCCCCCTTTCTCGTCGTTACGCCTGAACGAGCGCAGGACGGATTGACGTAACGAAGCAACGAAGTAACGAACCCGGTGTTCAACCTTTCGGTATCGCGCGACGCTGCAGCCCGGAAGGAGACGCCGGATGTCGACGATCGAAACGGTCCGTGAGAAGCTCAATTCGCCCACGACGCCGGTGGCGGTCGTGCTGGTGGCGGCAGTGGGGTATTTCGTGGTCTCCTGGCTGATGGGCTCGGGGGGCGCGGGGACGCGGCAGCTCGACTCCGAATCCGTCGCCCGCCTGACCGACCCGGAGACCCGCATCGCCGAGATTCGCCGGCTCGGACGCCAGCGCCGCGCCGAGGCGGTCCCCTTCCTCAAGGCCCTGTCCACCGCCGAGCAGGCCGCGACGCGCCTCGAGGCGATCCGCGCGCTGCGGGACATCGGCACGCGCCCGGCCATCCAGGCGCTGCGCGACCGCGTCTTCGACCCCGTCGCGGAGGTTCGTTGCGAACTGGCCGACGCCCTCGCCCGACGGTTCACCTCCACCGCCCACGACGGGTTGATCTACCTCGTCGGTGACCGGGCCCCCGAGGTGCGTCGCTGTGCGGCCGAGGCGATGGGCAACCTCGCGGCGCATGCGGAAGTCGTCGAAACACTCGGCAAGGCGCTCAAGGACGACGCGCCCGAGGTGCGCCGCGCGGCGGTCGAGTCGATCGCCCGAAGCGACAGCCGGGGCGCGACGGCCTTGCTGGCGACCGCCCTGAAGGACCCCGACGCGACGGTCCGGCTTCGCGCCGCGGCGGGACTGCGCGACCGCCCGGGCGAGCGCGCCGCCCGCGCCTTGGCGGGGGCGGTCTCCGATCCCGCCGGCGACGTTCGCGCCCTGGCGACCGAGGCGCTGCGCGCCCGGCGCAAAGAAATGCTCCCCTTCGTCCGCGACGCCATGGACCGCGACGCCCCGATCGACGCGCGGGTCTCCGCCGCCCGCACGCTCGGCGCCCTGGGCGACCCGCAGGCCGCCCCTGCGATCCTCGGACTGCTCAATAACCCTCCGCGTCGGCGCCGGGACAGGACCTCGGCCGCACCGGAGGAACTCCACGGGGCGGTGGTCGACGCCCTCGCGAGCCTCGGGGCGCCCGCCCTGGAGCCCGTGCTGGATGACACCCTCCTCGGCGAGGCCGGGCGAGCCGCCGAAGCCGCAGCCGCCGAGGCGTGCGCGCGGATCGGACCCCCCGCCGGCGAGGCCGTGGCCGAACGGCTGATGGCGTGGCGGATCTTCCCCGACCCCGGAGAGATGAAGCTCTGGCTCGAGACGCTCGGCGAGGTGGCCTCCGCTGAGGCACTGCCCGCCCTGCGCCGCGCCGCCGCCCAGGGGGACCCGGCCCTGACCCGCGCCGCCGAACACGCCCGCGAGGCGATCGCCCGGCGGACGGGCGCCTCGGTGCCCGCGCTGAGGGCGGAGCCCGGGCTCCTCGCCGATGCGCCGTCCCCGTCGGCCTACCGCCCGATCCGCCCGGTCCGGGTCGCCGTGACGCCCCTGGCCCCCCCGGCCGGGCAATTCCCGAAGACCGACGGCGTCCTCCGCGTGGACCTCGCCTCGGCGCTGCGCCCGCTGGGGCGCAATCCGCGCCCGGCGGACATGCGGATGGAGCTGATCCGCCGCGACGGCGCCTGGGAGAGGGAGTTTCTCGTCCATGCCCCGCGCTTCAACAAGCGCACCCACCGCGGGCGGATCATCCGCGTCGACGGGCGGACGATCGAGGTCGAGGTGCTCTTCTACAACGATTTCTGGCGCAAGAGCGCCTACGGGGAGTACACGCTGAACCTCGCCGATGACGGCGGACGCTACACCGGTCACTGCAACTTCCGGAAGGTCGCCGGCAAGCTGAGCTTCGCGGGCTATGGGCTGCCGGCGGCCCGACCGGAGATCCCGCCGCTGAAGACCGACGAGCACCCTCGACTGCTGTTCCGCCCGCACGAGATCGAGACGCTGCGGGCCCGCGCCCGCACACCCTTCGGCAAACGGGTGATCGCCGCGATCCGAGCCCGCATCGCCGGTCAGAAGCACCTGCACCGCGGCAGGTTCAACTACGTGACCAACTGGGAGCCCGGGATGGACCTGGTCATCGCCCACGGGTTCCTCGCGACGCTCTTCGAGGATCCGCGGCACGTCCGCCTCGCGGCGCCGCTGCTGATCGAGCGCAGCGAGCTGGGCCCCTACGGCGGCGAACACGGCGAGCGGATGCCGCGCCCGCTGTCGCTCTGGGCGTACGGGTACGACCTGGCGCACAATCACCTGACCGGCGAGGAACGCCGGTCCGTCGAGAAGCGCAAGGGCTTCCTGCCCGGCATGTTCGACCCGGTCTGGGGTCCGCGCGGGGTCTGGGCGGCGTCGCGGTCGCTCTTTCCCGTCCCGGGGCAGACCGCCCTGGCCTTCCTGCACGACAAGGGCCCGTTCAGCATCCCCGAGCCCAAGAAGGTCGCCACCGTGCTGGTCCTGGAGGGGCGGAAGCTGGAGAAGCCCGACTCCGCCGAGGCGGTCAACGACTTCCGCCCCGGGCGGATTCCCGGCAAGTGGCTCTGGTTGGGCCCGGTCGGCGACGAGGCGGAGGTGCTTGCCGCGGCCGGCGGGGCGCAGAAGCTTCGGCCCAGGGGCGGAGAAGAACTGGCGGTCGACGGGAAGAAGCACACCTGGGAGGCCCTGCCGGCTTCGGCGATACGCGAGATCGAAGGGCTCGGGGAAGGCTCCCGCTCCGTCCGGCTCCCGGGCGTCAAGCCGGGGCAGCGAAGCTTCCTGTTCGCCCACTTCAGGACGGACGAGGACGTCAGCTTCCTGGTCAAGCGGTTCTCCGCGCTCGGGCACCGCTGGCTGCGGGTGTGGCTGGACGGCAAGGCGGTCCCGGACGGGTCGGTGGCGGTCCTCGAGCCCGGGCTGCACCGCGTGCTCCTCGAGGCGCGGGGCGCGGAGGTCCGCCCGATGTTCCCCGCAGTCGACGCCCGCGACGCCCGCGCCCGCTGGGCGAAATACCGGTGGCTCCATGCCGAGTGGACCGCCGCCCGCGACCGCCACGCCAAGACCGGACGCTACCAGGCGATGGGCATGATCCTCGACGCCTGCCGGGCGGGCGTGCGGACCAACCTCCTTCGGGAGATCCGCCGGAAACGGGCCGCCCGCAGCGGGAACCTTCAGTGGTCCTTCCTGTATTCCTGCTACGTGAACCTCGCCCGCGCGCTGGCGCCGGACACGCCGATTGCCGTTGCGGCCGGGGTCATCGAGCCGTCGCAGGTCCGCGACCGGGAGCTGTGCTTCGTGATGGGGCTGGTCGACGGCGACCTCCGACGCAAACTCGCGGCCGAGTTCGACCGCCGTTTCGGCGAGTCCCTCTCCGGGCTCAATTGCCTGGAGCTGATCGGCGCGCTGAACACGTACCCGATTCCCCGGCCGTAGGGCGCCCGGCGACAAGAGGGCGTGCTCCGACGTGGCGGAGGGCGAGGGCCTGCCGCTCACCCGGGCGGGCTCGTCTAGAAGTTGTACCCCAGCCCGACGCCGATGGTCTGCTCGCGTTCGTCCCAGAACTGCCCCATGTTGGAGAAGCCGTTGAAGTACTCCAGGAACACGCGCGGGCGGCCGTTGGGGTGATCCTCCTTGTCGCCCAGGAGCACGCCGACCTGGCCGGTGAAGTTGACGTCCCAGTCATTCCACTGGCGAGACGCGGCATTGCCCGCGGCGTACATCGGCACTCCGGAGACCTTGAAGAGCCACTCCGCCCCCGCCTGGAGCACGACGGTGTTCTCCACGTCCGACTCCGGATACGCCCGGAAGCTCCAGGTCGGGCCCCCGTAGACCCGCAGCTTCCCGAACCGGTGCGACCAGAGCAGGCGGATCGCCTCGCGCGAGAAATCGATCCGCTCGCGCCGGCCCTCTTCGAGGATCTCGTCGCCCAGGTGCGAACTCTCATGGAAGAGGAACGCCTCCAGCTCGTCGTCACCGTCGCGGTACCCGACGGCCACGCCGCCGAAGTAGTCGCTGTTGAGCAGGGGGAAGGAAGATTCGCAGGTGTTCAGCCGGGCGGTGAACAGCCCGCGCGCGGAGATCGTCAGCCGCCGGGCGTCCGCCCAGTTGTACTCCGCGAGCACCAGGTCTCCGCCGAGCACCGCGTCCATGAGATTGTCCGACTCGGCGCAGTTGTACATGTACATGATCCGGGCGGCGGCCTCACGCGGGTCCGCCCGAAGCGGCTTGAAGGCTCGGTCGGCGCCCGTGAAGTACAACCAGCCCGTGCGACGTCGCTCGCGTCGCGCCGGTGCGGCGACCTCGTCCGGTGCGCCGGCGGCGGCCTGGGGGCGGGGCGACTGCGGCGCGGGCGTCAGTTCCGCCACGCCCGTCACCGAGGGCGTCTGCTGAAGATCGCCGGCGGGGGAGGCTTGTTCCATCGCCAGCAGGGCGTCCCCGCGGAAGCCCCGCACGGTGATGTTCGCGTTCGCACTCGGCGGGACGAGCTGAAGCTCGAAGCCCGCCTTCGTCCCCCGAACGGTCACCCGCATCGGCTCCCCGTCGCCCGAGACGGTCAGCCCGTGCTGACTCGAGGCGTCCTGGACGGCGAGCGCCCCGGACGTGAGCGCACGCGCGCCGCGGAGCTGCCCCCTGCGCAGCAGGACCGCGGTCCCGTTCGGCCCGCCGGCGATGATCCGCCCGGCCGGGGCGATTCGCAGCACCAGCCGGGAATCCTCCCCGGCGTTGCTGACCGCGGCGACGAGGACGTCGTCGTCCGAGCGGAAGGCCGCCTCTCCCTCGCCGCGGAACGCCAGCTCCGTCACGCGCGCCGTCAGGCGTGCGCCTTCCTGCTTGAATGCGATCGGGACCTCCCGTGTCTCGGTCGCAGCCGAGAGCGGAAGCGTCGCCAAAGCCAGCACCAGCGTAAGCGCGTGCGGTGTTCGTGGGCTCATGCCTCTCTCCTTGGTCATGGACGCCCCCAGCTTGACGGGGCGGACGGGTCGCGGCAAGCGTCAACCGGCGGGGCAAAGAGTCTGCTACGAAACTTCCGCCCGCGCTGGTACGATGAATAGTGTAGTCGGGAAGACCGGTGAGGAGAACGCCGCAGCCATGACGGGTGAGAATCGCCAGGACGAGCAATCGCCCCGTAGCGGGCGCGAGAGGCTTCCGCGGGCCTCGGAGCCGGAAGATCGCTCCGTGTTCACGTTCTCGTTGTTCATCGAGCAGGCCTTCCAGGGCGCCGAGCGGGAATCGACCCTGCTGGACCCCCCGGCCAAGGCGGACGGGAGCTCCTGGCGGGACGCGATCGGGCGGCGTAAGCTCACCGACGCCGAACAGGCGACGCGGGAACGGCACTTCCGCCAACAGGCCGAGCAGGCCATCCGCGCGGCGCGGCGGAACGAGTCTCACCAGGCGGCCACGGATAACACGCTTCGCAAGGTGCTCGCCCGCATGCGGCAGGGCTCGTAAGTGTCTTGTGATTCCATGGTTGTGGGGATTTTCGGAATTCTCGTAACCCGAGCTTGACCTTCGGCGCCGGGCGCCGTATATTGATATGTCGCGAGTGAGGGCGACGCCCTGCTCGTCATACCGTCGGGCCGGTCGCTTCGGTGACCGGGACCGACAGGCTCGCCCTCCGGCGGGCTGGGTCGGCAGTGTGGCCGACCCCATTTTCGGAAATCGAAGACGGGTATCGTATCGCCTCGACGAGGGGGCGACGGGGCGGGAGAAAAAAATCTTCCGAAAACCCTGAACAGTGCTTGACCCGGCTTCCGAAAGATGCGAAACTAAAAGACTCGCGGTTTGGTGGGCGATGAGGCCCGCCTGACCGGAACTCGAGCTGATTGACAAGTGAACAGTGTGCTGTCGCGAGGATGTGCCCCGCGGTGTTTCGGTTTCACGGCCGGACGCTTCGGGCAAAGATCCACAGACGGCCGACGCCCTTCTTGCGACGGGCGCGGTCGGCTCAAGATCCTCGTGACGCAAGCCCTACACGTGTAGTGCTGAAAGTGACGGATTTTGAGTTTGGTCGAATGACCGGATCGGACCGCCCCAAACAGGTCCGATCACCAGAATCGACCTTCGTTTGCACGGACCCCGCCTTCGGGCGGGTCTGAATAAACCAAACTGAAGGGTTTGATCCTGGCTCAGATCGAACGCTGGCGGCGTGGCTAAAACATGCAAGTCGAGCGCGAACGTTCCCTTCGGGGAGCAAGTAGAGCGGCGGAAGGGCGAGGAATACATGGGAACGTGCCCTGGGCACGGGGATAGCCGCGGGAAACCGCGGGTAATACCCGATGCCGTCCTTCGGGATGAAAGGCGGGGACCTTCGGGCCTGTCGGCCCGGGAGCGGCCCATGTCCTATCAGCTAGTTGGCGAGGTAATGGCTCACCAAGGCTACGAAGGGTAGCGGGACTGAGAGGTTGGCCCGGCGCATTGGGACTGAGACACTGCCCAGACTCCT
>CAYTQL010000039.1:0-13351 GCA_964439555.1 uncultured Planctomycetaceae bacterium
GCCCTCCTCGCCCTGGCGACCGGGGGCGGGGGAGGGCAGCCCGACCTGTCGAAGCTCGCGGAGCTGCGCGGTGGAGTCCTCCAGCGACTGCTTGGAGAGGTTCGCGTACCGCTTGGGGTGGATCGTGTAATAATCGAGCAGCCCGTCGGCGATGTCGTCCAGGGGCGACTCGAGGCGCGCCGGGACGCCGTTTTCGATCAGCTCATCCGCAGGCCAGAGGGCGTTATGCTCCGTGTCGACGACCAGGACCTCCGCGTCGATCAGCCCCTCGACGCGCGCGGCGACCGCCTCCTCCGTCGAGAGCCACGCCTTGATACCTTCGGCCTTGTCTTCCGCGGCGGCCGCGGTCGGGCGCAGTTGCTCCAGCTCGTGGCGGATCGTGATAACCCGCTTGTCCAGCTTGGGAAGGCGGGCGTCGATCGCGGTTTTCAGGGCCGAACGCTGCGGCTCGTCCAGCGTCATCGGCTCCTGGACCCGGCGCGTGGCGGGCAGGTCGATCAGCTCGCCGATCAGTTCGTCGCCCTCTCCGACGGCGATCGGCGTCCCTTTGCGCAGAGCGCCGTGAAGCTTGGCGAGGTGGTCCTGGCGCTTCAGCAGGGCGTGAAGCTCCTTCTCCAGCGGCTCGATCTGCCCCTGGAGCGCCTTGAGGGCGGCGTCGGCGTCCCTGTAGGTCGGGCTGGTCGAGACGTTGAGCAGTTGGACCTTGTGCTCCACGTAAGGTCGCCAGGCGTTGTGCTGGAGCCGATGGACGACCTCGATCTTGTTGCGCAGGGCGTTGAGGGCGTCCTTGCGTTCGTCGCCCTCGTCCAACGCGCGAAGCTCGGGCTGGATCTCCAGTGGGAGGATCTTCTCGAACTGGAAGGTCTCGGCCAGGCGGTACTTCTTGTTGGGGACGGGGCTCAGGCGGTCGAGGGAGGCTTCCTGCTCGCCCTTGACGCTCGTACCCGCCATCCAGAAGAAGGGGTAGAGGTTGATCACGCCCATGACGATCAGCAGCAGGTGGAGGAACACAAGCGGCCACCTGTAGCGGAGCCACGAGCCGACCGCCCGCCCGCGCGAGGGGGCGACCTTCAACGGCTGGAAGTCCTTCAACGGCTGGAAGTCCTTGGGGGAAAGTTTCTGGGGGGTCCTATCCACGGGCGAGCTCCTCTTCGCTCTTCCCGGCGCGGCGTTCGAGGTCCAATCGGCGGCGCCAGCGCTTGGCGATAATCCGGACGTTCACGAAGGTCACGCCCATGAGCATCAGCGAGTAGACGATTCCCAGCGCCGAGCCGTATCCGAGGTCGGCTTCCTGCCCTTCGGGTTTCATGAAGCCCTTCTTGAAGATGTAGGTCGCCACCAGTTCGCTGGAGTGGTCCACTCCGCCCTCGGTGAGCACGAAGACCACGCTGAAGGCCCGGGCGGCGCCGATGAATACATTGAAGGCGATGATGATGAGGATCGGGAGGATTCCGGGAATGGTCACGTGCACGAAGCGCCGCCACGCCCCGGCGCCGTCGACCTTCGCCGCCTCGTAGAGGTCCGGGCTGATCGACTGGAGCCCCGCCAGCAGGAGGATGATCGTATAGGGCAGCCCGTGCCAGATGCCCACCGCCATGACGGTGAACAGGCCCATCTCCTGTCCGAGCCAGTCCATGGGCTTGCCGTTGGCGTTGAGCACCTCGAACCCCACGATGTCCAGGAACCGGTTGAGTCCGCTGTCGGGACCCTTGAGCAGTCCGATGAGGATCACGCTGATGACCGCCAGCGAGGTCACCAGGGGGATGAAGAACAGCACGCGGTAGTAGCGGTTGGCTCTGAGCGGGAGGTTCAGCAGACTCGCCACGAGCAGCCCGATGCTGATCTGCCCGGCCATGACCACGGCCATGTACCCGAAGGTGTTGGGCACCACCTTGGTCCAGAAGACGTCGTCCCACTGGTCGGGGTTCCAGAAGCCGAGAATCCGCTCGAAGTTCTCCCAGCCCACCCAGCGCATCGCGCCGAGCCCGTCGCCGCTCTGGGCGGCGAGGTAGAACTGGTAGAGCGAGGGATAGATCGCGAAGGTGAACAGCGCCAGCATGCCCGGGAACACGAAGATGTACCCGTGCCAGTTGCTGCGCGCCCCGCGGGCGAGGTCCCGGAGCATCGGGCGGCGGTCCCGGCGGTCCCGCAGGGCGTTCCACAGCAGCCACACGAGGACCACGGTCCCCATCAGCCCCGGGATCAGCAGCACCAGCCACTTGTTGCCCGAGGCGTCGTAATGCCAGAGGTTCGCGGCCAGGTCGGTGCGCTCTTCGTTGAGGACCTCCGGGCGCTTCTCGCGGGCGATCTTGATGAGCTTCTTCCGGGCGGCGGCGAGGCGGGCTTTCATCTCCTCCGACTGCGAGGCGTTCTGCTGGCGGTCGAAGAAGGTCTGCGCCCGCGACGGGTCCCAGTCCGGGAAGGTCCACTCCTCGCGGCGGACCTCGCCGTCGGCGATCCGCTGGGCCAGGTCCGCGTTGGCCGCCTCGGTGAACTTCGCGACCTCCCGCCGGGCGGCGGCGAGGATCTTGCCCAGGTCCCGCGTGTCGGTCTGGTAGAACCACTTGTAGAAGACTTCCTGCTCCGTCGCCGGCTGGACGGGCCCGTGGAGGGGTTTTTCCGGCCAGAGGGCGCAGTGGTTCTCGATGATGTCGTAGATCTGCTGCTGGTAGGGGTAGGGGAACCACTCCGGATCGTCGAGGTGCTTGATGGCCTCGACCTCCATGCGGACGGTGCCGCGGCGGGTCTCGGCCTTCATGATCTCCGGGTTGCGGGTGTCGAAGTGCCGCCACTCCCAGACCGCCTCGGGGTTCCGGACCAGCGAGGTGTAGAACTCCACGCCCTCGTCGGTGGTGCGCGGGAGCTTGTTGCCCTCGGGCAGCTCGATGTCGAGCTTGTCCAGCGCGAGGAGCTGGTGGATGGCCTTCTTCTCCTCGGAGACCTTCTGCGCGGTCCACCCGGCGTCGGGGTCCACCGCGTGGTAGGGCACCGGGACCGGCGCGGAGCCGAGGTCCTGGGCGGCCCACGGGACCCGCTCGGCGCCGATCAGCGCCGCGTGCCACCCGTCGATGACCATCCCCGCCCGTCCGCTCGCCAGGGCGGTACGGACGTCCTCGTAATGGCGGGATTCGGTCCCGGGGAGCACGAAGTCGTCGTGCTTGAGCTTCACCAGCAGGGCGAAGGAGGCGATGACCGCGGGGTTGTCGTAGTCGAAGTACCCGATGGGCACCTCGGCGTACTTCTGCTTGAGCGCGGGGTCCTCGAAGTGCTTGCTGACGTGCTCGGTGTCGCCGGTGTAGTCGAAGTAGTTGCACCCGGCCCGGGCGGCGAGGGGCTTGATGCCCCGGACGATGTCCCGCTGGCGCTGGCCCTGGATGACCACGCCGTAGCAGATCGGCTCGTCGAGTCCGCGTTCCTCGGCCGCCCTGCGCCCGTATTCGGTGAGCACCTTGGCGGTCCGGTAGAACTCCAGCCAGGTCTCCGGCGGGATCGGCTCGCCGTCGGCGTCGACCAGCCCGGCGTCGGGGAACATCCGGGCGGCCTCACGGAAGATGCGCTTGTTGTAGGTGATCGTCCGCGGCATGGAGACGCCGCGCATCCCGATGACCCGCCCGTTCATCGCCAGCAGGCGGGCGGCCTGCTTGGGGTACTTCTCCATCTCGCGGAGGAAGCGGTCGTCGGGGTTGACGCTGAAGCGGTAAACCTTCGCCTGCCCGATGAGGTACTGGCGGAAGTAGAACGGGTACTGGTTGCCCTTGGCGTTCTGCTCGCGCTCGTAGGCGGCGAGCTTGTTCCGGATGACCTGCCGGTGAGCGGCGATCTCCTTCTCGCTCAGGTCGCGCCCGGCTTCCCTCGCCTTGGCGACGTACTCGCCGACACGCTCCTCCAGCGCCCGCCGGCGCAGCTCGGTGTTCTCCGCTTCGAGCAGGTCGTCGAGGGGCCGGACCCCGCCCATCAGCACGTACTTGCGCAGCTCATTGACCTTGACGTTCATGTAGTCCGGCGGATTGCCGGACAGGAAGCTGACGAACAGGATGTCGTTGAGCCCGCCGGTCTCGCGGAAGTTCGGCTCGACGTTGACCTTCGGGTACATCTGCTCGAACTGGCGGGCGCGTTTGAGGTCCACCTCCGGCGAACCCGAACTGGTCCAGTAGACCACGCGCTTCGGGCGGACCTGCTCGCGGCGGACGACCGCCTCGGTCCAGTCGGCGATGTTGCCCCACATGCTCAGCAAGACCATCAGCCCGAGCACGAAGAGCAGGAATGCGATCTTTTTCTGCGACATGTCTCTCCCGTCGTCCAGACTTCCAGGGTGCGGGGACGTCCGCCCTCTCGGCGGAGTGGCATATTAGAAGGAATTCTCACGCTCTCCGCAAGTTTCGCACCGCGGGTGTTGCGTTCGGGGAGGGCGCCGTCCGGGATTTTCCGGGGCAAAGCCGTTCCCGCTGTGTTCCAATAGCGAGTCACACCCGAAGGCGACCTTCCGATGCTCCGAGGACAATCATGAAACGAGCCTCTCTGACACTCTGTGCAATCGCGGTCCTGTGCGGTGCGGTCTCCGCGGCCGAGCCGCTGAACGGGAACCTCTTCCTGACGCTCGAACGCGGACTGGCCCGCGGCGGGGGCAGCTACGCTCCGATCGAGCTGGAGATTCCCATCCGCGACGGGAACTGGTCCGAGCAATGCCGGGGGACCAGCATGTGGTACAACCGCGGGCGTCACCGCGGGACGATCAAGCAGAACACCGTCGCCGACGGCGTCCGCACGCTGAAGATCGAGGTCACCGTCCGCCCCGACCCGTGGGTCAAGGGCGGCAAGGCGGTCTACACCGTCAAGATCGAGCGGACCGGACGGCGGTTCACCGGCTCGCACAAGGGGCTCTTTACGCTGATCGCCCAGCCCAAGCCCGGACGACGCGGGCCGATCAAGGTCGGCAAGGGCGTTCCGTCGGAACTGGCCAAAATCATCAAGAAGGGCACCAAGCGCGACAAGAAGCCCCCCGCCAAGCCCCGCACCCTCGCGACCTTCGACGTCGGCGGCGACGTCCGCGGAAAGATGGGCCCCGCCTGGCCGGGCGTCATCGAGGGTCACAAGCCGCTGCCCCCCGGCGAGCATCCGCGACTGGTCTTCCGCAAGCACGAACTGCCCGCGCTGCGAAAGCGCATGGACACGCCCGTCGGCAAGGCCATGATCGCGCAGATCAAGAAGATCCTCGACAAGAAGCCCCCCTCCGAGGGCGATAAGTGGACCACCTGGCCGGCGGTGGGGTACGGGTTCATGTATCGCATGACCGGAGAGCAGAAGTACGCCGACAAGGCCGCGAAGATCGTCAAGGACACGATCCTCGAGTCCCGGTACGGTCGCGGGGGGCTCGGCATCAGCCAGGACATCCACCACGCCCCGCGCCTCGTGGGCCTGGCGGTCGCCTACGACCTCGCCTGCGACGGCTGGTCCGACAAGCTCCGCGGCCAGGCCGTCGATGACATCATCAAACGCATCCGGGAATGCGCCACCGGGCAGTTCGGCGGGAAGGGCATGAGGGGGTTGAACCTCAGCACCTGGTCGAACCACAACGGCATCCGCGCCGCCGCCTACGGGATCGGCGCCCTGGCCGTCCTGGGCGACAAAGACTCACGCGGCCAGTCCTTCGACGAGGCCGAGGACTACGCCGAACGGGCGGCGACGGAGATCCGCGAGTACCTCGCGCTCGGGCTGGGCAACTCCGCCTACAGCCTGGAGGGCATGTTCTACAAGGGCATGACGATGCGCCGCGGGCTGCTTCAGTTCATGCGGGCGTACGAGAAGGTCCTCGGAAAGCAGACCGATCCGGAGGGGATCGCCGATTTCATGATCACCGGGTATTTCCTCGAGTCCAAGCCCGGGCGGCTCTTTTCGGAGGTCCGCCCGTACGACGGGATCGGAAAGGGGCTCGGCGTCGACAGCGATTACCTCCCGCAGATCGTCTTCGCCATGGGCGCCGCGGCCGTGCCGCGGGAGATGCTCCCCGGCTTCAAGCAGGTGCTGGATGAGAACGTCGGACTGGAGGGCGACAAGACCTTCGGCATTCCGTGGAACTTCTACGCCCCGTACGCCTTCGCGGGCTACCCGTGGGAGGTCGAGGCCGAGGACCCGGACGCCAACTTCCCCTGGATGATTCCCGATCCGCGCAAGGGGCACTACGTCTTCCGCCCCGTGTTGCGCGACGAGAACGACATCCTGCTGACGACCAACCTCAAGAGCGAGACGCTCGCCGCCTGCCATTACGAGCGATCCGGCATCCTCTCCGAACTGCGGCTCTTCGGCTTCGGGCACAAGTGGATCGACGGGCAGTATCTCCCGCTGGTCCCGTCCCGCCCCGCCGCGGGAAACAAGATTCACGGACCGGTGGTCACCGCCGAGCACCGGCCGGCGGATCGCGCGTTCGTCATGGACATGGACACGAGCCCGGCCTATCTTGCCATTCCGCCGAAGAAGCGCAGCGAGTTCGCCGACGCGGCCGGGCGCATCAGTTGGCGCAAACTCGATCACTGGAGCAAGGGCCTGGCGGACTTCGGCGTCCGGGGCACGCGCAGCCTGGCGGTCGACTGCACCGGGCGCAGCGGCGCGCCGCTGCTGGTGGCGATCGTCGAGCGCATCGGGCTGATCGACAAGCCCGCCGAGGCGCAGAACCCCGACGCGGCCAGACCCACGACCTTCGCCTGGGCGCTGCCCGCGGCCGGGAAGGTGACCGCGGACGGCTCGCGGTTCACCGTCGCCCAGGGCGACGCCACGATCACCGGCGTGCTGGCGAGCGGGCAGACGCTCCGGGACGCCGCCGCGGCCGCCGAAGCCGACGGCGCGTTGTTCGCCGTGTTCACCCTCCAGCGGGGCGAGGCGCCGAAGATCACGGTCGAGGGCGAAGGGCTGGACGCGAAGGTCACCGTCGGCAAACGGACCGTTCGCTTCGACGGCAAGACGATCCTGCTCAAGTAACCGGAACGGCAGAACCGGCAACCGCGGAAACGGCGAGTCGCGGCGTGCGGCAGCGGCAGGGGAGTTCGCCTTGTCATCCTGTCGTGGTCCCATTCCGCCTCTGCGGTGCATGCTGCCGTCAAAGGAGAAGCCTCTCATGCGAAAGCTGCTCGTTGGATTGATCGTACTCGTCGCGGCCGGGGGCGCTTCGGCGGACGCCGAGGTGGCCGAGGACGTCGTGCTGGATATCGTCCTGCGCGGGGCACTGTTCCGCGGAGACGACCCATCCGGCGACCGCTACTCGCTGCTGACGCAGTTCGAGCAGCGCAATGGAATCTGGCTTTCGCTGCCGGCCGTGGCGGGGGACTTCAACGCCGCGTGGCACTCCGGGCGCGTCGACGCCGGCGTCATTGAGCCCGATCAGGTCGAACTGAAGCTCAGCTTCGCGATCAAGGGCGACCCGTGGGTTCCCGGCGGACGGGCGCGTTACGCCGTCACGCTCAAGCCCACCGGCGAAGGCGATCGCTGGGAAGGCGCCTATGAAGGGACGTTCCGCGGCGTGGCGGTCTCCGGGAAGGCGGTTGCCGCCCGGCCGAAGCTGGCGATTCCGGATCGCACCCCCGCGACGCCCGGCGAGCACCCACGGCTGCTGTTTCGCAAGTCCGACCTGCCGGCGCTGAAGAAGAAGTTCGCCACCGAGTTCGGCCGGAAGGCCCTCGCCCGAAACGACACCGCGCAGGTTCTGGCCCTGAAGTACCAGCTCACCGGCGATCGGCGCTACGCCGAGAAGGCCCGGAAGCTCGTGGCCGCCCACGTCAAGGACATGGGCAACGGTTCGAAGATGATCCGCTCCCGCGTCTGGGGCTGGCGACTGGAGCAGATGGCCACCGCCTACGACATGTGCTACGACGCCTGGGACGCCGAGTTCCGCAAGACCGTCGCCGATCACATGACCTACGCGGCGAACCGGCTGTTCCATCAGAAATCGCTCTTCCACGCTGAGATCGGCTGGGACCTGACCAGCACGTACCCGGGACAGATCCTCTACGGCGCCTCCCTCGCCGGGCTGGCGCTGCACGGGGAGAAGGGGCCCGAGCCCCCGAAGCCCGTCGGGTCCTACACCGTCATGCACGAGGACCTGACGCTCCCGCCGGACGAGGACTACAAGCCCGCCGAGGGCGTCCCGGTGGTGAACTTCAGGTCCGGCAAGCTCCCCGGGGAGTGGATCTACGCGGCCGGGTTCAAGCCCGGGGAGGGCGAGGACCCGCTCGAGAAGCTCGGCGGGGTGGACGAGGCGCGCCCGAGCCCGGGGGACAAGGTCGCCTGCCGCGGGCGCGAGCAGACCTTCCGCCCCTTCGACATGAAGAAGCTCATCTATTCCGGGCGGATGGACATCACCAACGCCGCGGACCGGATCTTCTGGAGCACCAGCTACTTCTACACGGTGATGCGGAACGACGCGGAACGTTGGGTCCGGGTGCGGACCCACTACGGCGACGCGACGATCTACCTCAACGGACGCCGCCTCCGGGACAAGGACATCGTGAAGCTCGCCCCGGGGCTCTACCCGATGATGGTCCGCGCGGGCATCGGCGAGACGACCCCCTGGGGCAAGCACCTGATGAAGCCCGTGCTCACCGAGCTCTCGGGGGAAGAGGCGGCCCGGGAGATCGAGCACTTCCGCGGCGTCTTCGCCGAGCGGGTCAAGGACTGGGAACACGAGGTCGCCCTGTGGAAGGCCACCGGGCGGGCGAACCGCGAGTACATGCGCGTCTACCGCCTCGGCGACTGGCAGATGTACCTGCTGTTCCGCGAGGCGGTCGGGACGGGCGGCTTCCAGAACGGCGCCGCCAACCCGATGCTCATGGAGGGCCCGAACCGCTACGAGCTGGCCCATCGCAACGTCTTCGGGCGGGGGACCACCGCCCAGCGGGACGTGGAACTCTACCTCCCCCGGAAGGTCTTCTCCCACCTCTACCCCGAGGACGGCAAGCCGCTCGCCCAGGACATCAACGGCGAGACGGGCTTCATGATCGAGGACATCTATCACGAGACGCGGGACACCTCGAAAGACTTCTTCGCCGCGATGGTCCCCTACACCCCGGAGAAGTACAAGCCGGCCATGCTGACCGCCTGGCGGCGCTTCGCCGGCGCCGAGGGCCCGGGCGACCGGGACAAGCTCCTCCGCCCGGAAGGGCGACCCTACCCCTTCGACGGGTACGAGACGCTCGGGGTCTACACCTTCCTGAGCTATCCGCTCGAGGCTCACGCCGCGCCGCTCGGCGAAGCCCTCCCGCTCAACTGGGCCGCCCCGGACACCGGCTGGTACGCCTTCCGCAACGCCTTTGACGGCGCGGAGGACTTTCTCGTGCAGGTCTACGCCAAGGACCTTCTCGCCGGCGGGAGCGGGAAGGAGAACGCCGGGACCCTCCGCGTGATGGGCCTCGGCCAGCGGTGGTGCGAAGGCAACGGAAACCGCTTCGGCGAGAACGTCGTGCAGCTCCCGGAGGACGTGACGAACCTCGCGGCCGCGGGGCGGACGACCTACCGCAAGCTGATGGACGACGGCTCGGGCGTGGTGAGCATCGACCTCGACGACGTTTACGCCTCCGCGAAAACCACGAAGAAGGGCAAGCCGCGGGGTCTGTATGAACGCTACGGCAGCGTGCGGCTCCCCTCGCACTTCGAGAAGACCGGGATCACCGGGATGCGCTCGGTGGCGGTGGACTACTCCGGCAAGAGCGGGGCGCCCTGCCTGCTGGTGCTGGTGGACCGGATCGACGGCGGCGGCAAGCGGACCTGGACCTGGCAGCTCGATGCGAAGGTCACCGGCGCCGGGCGGGGCAGCTTCGACCGCAAGACCGGCATGATGGAATGGCAGGGCGTCAAGGCGAAGTACCGCGTCGGCGCGACGATCAGGGAAGAGAAGCAGACGCTCGAGTCCGACAAGTCCGTCACCGTCGACGGAAACGCCTTCACGCTCCACCGCGGCGATGCGACGCTGCGGGGAACCTTCGTCACGCCGTCGAAGCCCGCACTGGAATTCGCGGTCCGAGACCGGTACACCATCGGGTTCAAGCGCAGCGTGGCGAAGCGGTCGAGCAAGGCGATTTTCGCCGACGCCGGCCCGGAGGCGAAGGGCTACTTCGTCGTCATGACGATCCAGCGCGGCCAGCCGCCGGAAGTGAAGGTCTCCGGCAAGGGCCTCGACGCGACCGTCACCGTCGGGCGCCGGACCCTCCGCTTCGACGGCGAGAAGATCGTCCTGGAGTAACGAAGACGGCGGTTCGCCGCCTGCGCGAAAACGCAGAGGTCCCCGAGCGCATCGGCAAGCTCGAGCGGCGCTCGGGAGCCCCGGCGGTCGAAGCGTCCGCCGCAGCCGGGCGCTCCCGCTGTAAGCCCCAATGCCCGGGCAGGCGCCCCTGCGGCAACGGCGCCGGTGTCCTCTGCGTTCTTTGCGCCCCCTGCGAAGAATCTCGTTTCACGAAGGAACACGAATGCAATATCGCGAACTGGGCAATACGGGCATGAAGGTCTCGCGGTTGAGCTTCGGGGCCATGCGGCTGCCGAGGTGAACATCCCCTGGAATTTCCAGTTGCTCAACCTCGAGCGCGTCTACGACCTCGGCGAGCATTCCCGCAAGGCCTACGTCAACATGAAGCCCGAGAAACGCGCCGACGCCTGCACGAAGTGCGGCGAGTGCGAGCCGAAGTGCCCGCAGAACATCGAAATCCGCAAACAGCTTGAGGAAGTGCATAGAACATTGGGTTAGCCCGAACCGCGGAGCGTACAGAGAGCCCGGGCAGACGCCGGAAAGGCCGGTTCGCCTGCCCAGGGCCCGCGGGGCGGCGTCTCTGTGGTCAAGGAACGAAGGAGAAACGATGCGACTGGGCGGCAAGGTTTTTGACAAGTACGAGAGCCCCGACGAATGGGTCGCGGCCATGAAGAAGCTCGGGTACCGGGCGGCGGAGTGTCCGGTGACCGATCCGGACGCCGACGAGCAGACGATCGCGGCGTACGCCAGGGCGGCCGAGGAGAACGACATCGTCATCGCCGAGGTCGGCGCGTGGGGCAACCCGCTGGCGCCGGACGACGGCTGGCGGGCCAAGTGCGTCGAGAAGGCCAAGAAGATGCTCGCCCTGGCCGATGCGATCGGCGCGAAGTGCTGCGTGAACGTCGCCGGCTCCCGCGGGGCGATGAATGGCTTCGACTGCGAGACCTTCGGCGCCATCGTCGAGTCCGTCCGGGACATCATCGACGCGGTCAAGCCCACCCGCACCGTCTACACGCTGGAGACGAAGCCGACGATCTTTCCCTCCTCGGCGGGCGAATACCTCGACCTGATCGAGGCGATCGACCGCAAGGGCTTCGGCGTCCACCTCGACCCGATCAACATGATCAACTCGGTCCCGCGGTTCTACAACAACGCCCGCTTCGTTACCGAGACGATCCGCATCCTCGGTCCGCACATCGTCAGTTGCCACATGAAGGACCTGAAGATCAAGGCCTCCTCACGCGAGATCGTCCACCTGGACGAGTGCCAGCCCGGGGAGGGGCAGTTGGCGCTGAACATTTACCTCCGCGAACTCGGCCGGCTGGATGTGGACCTGCCGGTGATGCTCGAGCACCTCGATGAGCCCGAGCAGTGGGACGCGGCCGCCGCACACCTCAGAGACCTGGCCACGAAGGAAGGAGTCACGCTGTGACCTACAAGGCCGTTACCGTCGTCGAAAAGGAGAAAGCCCAACTGCTCGAGCAGGAGGCGGAGGATAAGCCCCTCGCCCCTGACGAGGTTATGGGCAAGACGCTCGTGTCGCTGATTTCCCCGGGCACCGAACTGCACAGCAACTACCAGGGCGCCTGGTTCCCGCAGCAGCCCGGGTACGCCGGCGTGTTCGAGGTCGAGCAGGTCGGCGAGGAGGTCGCGGACCTCCGCGCCGGCGACGTGTGCCTGTGCACCGGGCCCGGCGGCATCGGCGGGCATCGCTCCATGCAGCGGGCGCCCCGCAAGGCGTGCGTGAAGCTCCCCGACGGGCTGGAGGCGAAGATCGCCGTCCACGCGCGCCTGATGAGCGTGAGCATGACCACGCTGACGACCACCCAGGCCCGCCCGGCCGAGAAGGTGCTCATCACCGGGCTCGGGCCCATCGGGCACCTCGCGGCGCAGATGTTCCAGCTCTGCGGGTACCGCGTCATCGCGGTGGACCCGATCGCTGACCGTCGCAAGCTCGCCGCAGACAAGGGCGTCGAGACGGTCCTCGAGAGCGTTCCCCTCGAGGACAAGGAACTGCGGGCGGACCTCGCGACGGTCGTGGAGTGCTCCGGGCACGAACAGGCCGTCATCGACGGGTGCAAGGCGGTCCGCAAGGGTGGCGAGGTGGTGCAGATCGGCGTCCCCTGGCAGCCGCACACCGATGCGACCGCCCAGGAACTGATGACCCGCGTCTACCGCGGCTTCCTGACCTATCGCAGCGGCTCGGAATGGGAGATTCCCCGCTACGAGTTCGAGCCCTTCCGCACCGGGTGCATCTTCAACAACCTGGACATGGCTTTGCAGTGGCTCGCCGAGGGGAAGGTCAACGTCGACGGGCTCTACGAGGTCCGCTCGCCGGAAGACCCCGACGCGACCTACCAGGACCTGCTCAACCGTCGCGTGGATGCCCTGAGCGTCCTGTTCGACTGGTCGCAGGTCTAGGCGGGGTTCGGGTAATCCCTCCGGGGCCGCAGGTTCCGACGATGGGTTGAGTCGAATCGATCGCCCGAGTCGTTGCGCCGGAAACCGGGAGAACGTAGAAAGCAGAACGCGGGAGAAGCCGGCTCGAATGAGCGTTCCGGCCCCGCGGCGGCGTTTGCCGCTGTTTGTCCCTTCTGTTTTCTCCGTTCTCCCGCTCTGGGGTGCGCGACAACTTCGTGGCATGGGCGTCTCGCCCATGCGTGGCACGGGCATCCTGCCCGTGCCCCACGGCCGAGACGGCCGTGGGACGCATGGCCAAGATGGCCATGCCACACTACGGACGCGCACCCCCGCTCTGTGCGCGAGTGGGATAGACTTTACCCGTCGCCGTCAGCCGGTATAATCCCTGCTCCCCAACCGAAGCCCCGAAGCAGGAGAATCACCATGAGCCAGCCGATCGAAGGCAATGCCGTCATCGGGCAGTCCGGAGGCCCGACGGCCGTGATCAACCAGTCCCTCGTCGGCGCGATCGAACGCGTCAAGGACTGCGAGCAGATCAAAAAGTTCCTCGGCGCCCATCACGGCGTCCGCGGGATCATCAACGAGGATTTCATCGACCTCAAGGACGTCTCGCAGGCCACCCTCGACGCCGTCGCCGAGACCCCCGCCGCTGCGCTGGGCTCCTCCCGCGACAAGCCGGACGAGGCCTACTGCCAGAAGATCTTC
>CAYTQL010000040.1:0-11084 GCA_964439555.1 uncultured Planctomycetaceae bacterium
CCAGAAGCGCGAGCAGGCCCACCGCGAGCTGCGCGAGGTCGGTCCCGAAGCGATTTCCACGCTGAAGAAGGCGGCCGAGTCCGAGGACCCCGAGGTCCGTGAGCGGGCACGGCAGTTGCTCAAGGAAATCGCCGCCGCCCGCTGGGCGCAGGCCAACGCCCGGATCAAACAGGCCATGCGCTGGCGGCATCCGCTGAAGGACGACCCGGACGCCCTGGCCGTGGGAACCGACGCGGTCTTCGTCGCCCGGGGGAAGGACCTTCTCGCCCTGGACCGCAAGACCGGCAAGCCGCGATGGACCGTCGCGGATGCCGCCTCGACCGACGCGCCCGCCCTCGCGGCGACGGCGAAGAGCGTCTTCAGCATCGGTGCGGACGGGAAGCTGCTGGCCCTCCGGGCGGCCGATGGAAAACAGCGCTGGTCCCGCAAGGTCGCCGCGACGGTGCTGGCGGCGGCGACCGACGGCGTGCTCTACGCGGACAAGACGCACCTGCGCTGCCTCGACGCCGCCTCCGGGGAGCAGCGATGGGAAGCCCGGTTCGACGATACGGTCACGCACATGCTCCGGATGGGTCCCGAGCGGGTCTCCGCCGCGTTCGGGGCGGGGGCGGCCGCGCTCAACGCCCGGACCGGCGAGCGCCTCTGGCAGCGAACCGTCGAGGGCGGCTCGGACGACGCTGCGCTGGCGCTGCACGCGAACCGCGTCATCGTCCGAACCCGGAAGAAGCTCGCCTCGCTGGACGCGAAAACGGGCAAGGCGGACTGGACCGTGGACCTCCCGGCCGCGGGCATTCCCGGCGTGCAGATCCAGCGACTGCAGAAAGGCGCGCGCCAGCGACTGATCATTCGCGCCCAGGGGCAGGGCCAGGTCCGCCTCAACCTCGGCGGCGCCGGGCCGATGGCTTCGAACGCGTCCGGCATTGCCGCCGCGGAAGGCCTGGTGGTCGCCCCGGCCGGGGAGGGCTACACCGCCCTGGACGCCAAAACCGGGAAGAAGCGATGGTCCTGGAAGCCGCCACCCCCCAAGGCGGACAACGCCGCCGCACAGCGCGGGGGCATCGCCGTCGGCGGCGGACGGGTGATCATCAACGGACGCGTGCTCAACCTCCGGAGGCTCCGCAACCTGCGCACCGCTCGCCCGGTCATCGCAGGGGGGCTGGTGCTCCTGGCCCGCAACGACGGGCTCACGGCCCTGGACATCGACACCGGCGTGCAGCAGTGGACTTTCAAGACCCCCAACGGGGTCGTCGTCGGCCCGGTGATCCGCGACGGCACGGCGTACTTCGGCGCCGACGCGCCGCACCGTCAGGGCGAATCAATCGCTCCCGCGGTCTACGCCGTGAAGCTGCCCGGGGCGCAGGCGAAGTAGCCCCGGCCCCCGGACGCTCGCGAGGCCCGCGAGCCCGGGCCGATCTGGACTCCGACCCGCCCCACGACCGGCCGCGGGACCCCGCATCCGGGGGGCATTCCTGTTTGCATGAGGGGGGAGTGAAGCTACAATGAATCCCGCTTTCAGAAGCCCGCCGGACCGGTTCGGCGGGCTTCGAATCCGTAGAGGGAGCGCCCGATGCGACGCGGTAACCCCTGGCCGAAATGCAGCGACGGCGTGCTGGTCGCCCCGAGCCTGCTGGCGTGCGACTTCGCCCGCGCCGGCGAGCAAATCGACGCGGTCCTCGAGGCCGGGGCGGACGTGCTGCACGTGGACATCATGGACGGGCATTTTGTGCCCAACCTGTCGATGGGCCCGGGCTTCGCGAAGAAGATTCGCGCCTACACCGACGCCCCGATGGACTCGCACCTGATGGTCACCGACCCGGCGTACTACATCGAGCGGTTCGCCGAGGCGGGGCTGGACAACATCACCTTCCACATCGAGGCGACCGACGAGCCGGCGGCGCTGATCGACCGCCTCCACGCGCTGGGCTGCGGCGCGGGGATCACCCTGCGCCCGGGCGCCGGCCCGGAGACGATCGCGCCGGTGCTCGAGCAGGTCGACCTGGTGCTGGTGATGACCGTCGAGCCGGGGTACGGCGGGCAGGCGTTCATGGAAGATCAGCTTCCGAAGATCGAGTGGATTCGCGCCCGCCTCCGCCCGGAGCAGCGGCTGGAGGTCGACGGCGGGATCAATCCGCAGACCGCCCGCCTGGCCGTCGAGGCCGGGGCGGACGTCCTGGTGGCGGGAGAGAACATCTTTGGCGCCAATGACATTCCCGAAGCTGTCCGTCGTCTCCGCGGTTCGGCCGGCCAGCCGGCCGAGACCGGGGAGGGCCGCTGTGACTGAGTTCCTGGCGATGCAGACCGGGCAGACCGCCTGGCAGCAGGAGGACCGCCTCGAACCGCCCTCGGGCGCGCCGCTTCTGGACGAGGCCGCCGAGGAAATCCGCCGCGTCGCGCGGGAACTGTCCGACCGCACGCTCGGCGCGGCCTACGCCGCCGCCGGCGAGGCGGAACAGGCCACCGCCGCCTTGGCGGCGAAGGCGCTTGGCGTGAAGGTGCGCATCCGCAAGGGGCTCGGCGAGCTGGACTACGGGCTCTGGCAGGGGCTGACGCTGGAAGAGATCAGGCGTCGCCAGCCCAAGGTATACCGCAAGTGGACCGCGGACCCCTCCTCCGTCCGCCCGCCGGAAGGCGAAACCGTCGAGGATGCGCGCAGCCGCCTCTCCCGGACCGTGCGGGACATCCTTCGCCGCCACAAAAAGGGACGGGCCCTGCTGGTGCTCCGCCCCACCATGATGGGCCTGCTGGGCTGCATCGCCGAGGGCGACCCGGACGAGCAGCTCTGGGCGCATGTCCGCAGCGCCGAGCAGTGGGAAACCTACGACATCGACTTCAACCACGACTGACGCCGGAACCCATCACCATGGCCGAAATGCAGTTTACACCCGGAAGCCCCTACGACCCATCGGTCTTCGACGGTCCGACCATCCGCAAGAAGCGCGACGTGCCCGAGGGGCTGTGGTGCCGCTGCCCGGGCTGCGAAGCGATGCTCTACCGCAAGGCCGTCACCGCCAACCGCGAATGCTGCCCGGAGTGCGACTACCACTTCCGGATCGGGGCGGCCGCACGCATCGAGCAACTCGCCGACACCGAGACGTTCGAGGAGCTCTTCACGGACGTCCAGCCGTGCGACCCGCTGGGCTTCGAGTGGCTCGGACGCAACTACGCCGACTACCTCGACGACTACCACGGAAAATCCGGCGCCGACGAGGGCGTGCGGACGGGGATCGCCTACATTCGCGGACGCCGCGTCGCGCTGGGCGTAATGAACAACGAGTTCATCATGGGCTCGGTGGGCACGGTGATCGGCGAGCGGCTGACGCGGTTGATCGAGCGGGCCACCGAGGAGGGCATTCCACTGGTGATCGTGGCGACCTCGGGCGGCATGCGCATGCACGAGGGCGCGTTGAGCCTGATGCAGATGGCCAAGATTTCCGCCGCGCTGGCGAAGTTCGACGACGCCGGCGGGCTGTTCATCTCCCTGCTGACCGACCCGACGACGGGGGGCACGACCGCGAGCTTCGCGATGCTCGGGGACGTGATCCTCGCCGAGCCCGGTGCGCTGATCGGTTTCGCGGGCGGGCGCGTAATCGCCAACACGATCAAGGCCGAACTGCCCGAGGGCTTCCAGCGGGCGGAGTTCCTCCTGGACCACGGCTTCGTGGACATGATCGTCCCGCGCCACGACCTCCGCAGCGAGATCGCCCAGTTGATCGACTACCTCCAGGAGTAATCGCCGCAGCCTCGGCACACAGCAGTGCTGAACCGCCCGGATCGCGGCGTTCGGCCGAGCTCACGCCGGAAGCCTCCCGGATGAATCAGCCGTTCTCGTCGCTCTTCTTTTTCCGCCGGGAGCGACGCTTGGGTTTCTGGTCGTCGGACTTCTCGTCCCCGGACTTGTTCCGGTCGCCCTTGTCGCCGTCCTTCGACTGTTCCTGGTCTTCCCGGGGGGAGTTGCCCTGGTTTTGCTTGTCGCCGGAGTTCCCGTTCTGTCCGTCGCCGGAGTCGCCGCCCTTCTTCTTCCCCCCGCCTCGACGTCCCCGGCCGCCCCGGCGACGACGCTTCTTCTTGGGCTGATCGCCGCCGGAGGACTGGTCCTTCTTCTGCTGGTCGTCCTCCTTCTGCTGATCCTTCTGCTTGCCGCCCTGGTCGTCCTTCCTGGGCTGATCGTCCTTCTTCTGCTGATCCTTCTGCTGATCCTTCTGCTGGTCCTTCTGCTGGTCCTTCTTCTGCTTGTCCTGCTTCTGTTTGTCCTGCGAGTCCTTGCCTCCGCCCTTGCCGCGCCCCCGGCGGCGTCGCCCGGAGCGTCGCTCGGCGACGACCTCGGTCTGCGACGAGGCCTGCTTGCGCTGCTTGACGATGTCCTGCTGCCAGTTGACCTCGTTCCCGCGGGCGTTGGTCGCGGTGATGGTGAACTCGTCGCCGTTGAGGGTCTTATCGGCGCGGACGCGGATTCGCCGGCCGGTCTCCTCCTCGATCTGCGTGATCTGCCGGCGGCACTCATTGAGCAGGTACCCGGCCACCGGCGCCGTGACGGCCGCTTCGATGGTGGTCACGTCGTCCGTCGCCGCCGCCCGGTTCAGGTCCCGGAGGATCAGCAGCGCCTGGGACTCCTCGGACTTGATCCGCCCGGCCCCGGTGCAGTGCGGGCAGATGCGATAGAGATGCTCGCGCAGCGAGGGGCGCACCCGCTGACGGGTCATCTGGATGATCCCGAAGGACCCCATCCGCAGCAGCTTGGTCTTCGCGCGGTCCTTCTTGATCGCCTCGCGGAGAGTCTTTTCGACCGCGCGGCGGTTGCGCTGCTCGCGCATGTCCACGAAGTCCATCACGATCACCCCGCCGAGATCGCGCAGGCGGAGTTGACGGGCGATTTCGTCTGCGGCCTCGAGGTTCAGCTTCGTCGAGGTCGTCTCGGCGTCCTTGTGCTTGCGGAAACGCCCGGAATTGACGTCAATGGCCACGAGGGCCTCGGTCTGGTCGATCACCAGCGACCCGCCGCTGGGCAGCTCCACCCGTCGGGAGAAGATGCTCTCGATTTCCTCCTCGAGGTTGTAATCGTGGAACAGCCCGGCCGAGCCGGTATACAACTCGATCTGGTAATTCGTCCGCGGCATCGCCACGTCCAGGAACTCGCGGACCTTCTCGGCGACGGCCTTGGAGTCGCAGACGATCTCGTCGACCTCAGCGCTGTAGAGGTCGCGGATGGTCCGGGTGATCAGGTCCGATTCCTGGTAGATCTCCGCCGGGGCCTTGGACTTCCTGGTCTGGTTGTCGATGTTCTTCCAGAGCCGCAGCAGGTAGTTGAGGTCCCGCTGGATTTCCCGCTTGGGCTGGGTGATCCCCGCGGTGCGGACGATGAAGCCCATGTCCTGCGGAGGCTTGAGCTCCTGGAGGTTCTTCTTGGCCTTGGAGCGGGCGTCCTCGTCCTCGATCTTGCGGGAGACGCCGAGGCGGGTCATGCCCGGCATCATTACCAGCAGGCGCCCGGGGATCGAGAGGTAGCTCGTCAGCGTCGGGCCCTTGGTGCCGATGCCCGCCTTGGTCATCTGCACGAGCACCTCCTGCCCGCGCTTGAGGCACTGCTGGATCGGCGGACGGTCGCGCGGGGGGTGCTTCTTTCCGACCGGTTCGAGCTGGTCGCGCTTGCCCTTCGGCCAGTATTTCGGGTGCACGTCGGAGATGTGCAGAAACCCGTTCTTGATGCCGCCGAAGTCCACGAACGCCGCCTGGATGGAGGCTTCCACGTTCGTGACCCGGCCCTTGTACACGTTGCCCACCTGGGAGGCGTTGGAGGCCCGCTCGATGTAGAGCTCCTCAAGCCGGCCGCCTTCGACAATCGCGATCCGGCATTCCTGCCCCTCCTCGGTGTTGATCAACATCTTCTTCGACATGAACTTTCCTTTGTTCTGCTCGGTACGCGACGCCCCCCGGCGGCGGACCGAAATCGGTTTGTGCGTTCAAGTGTTCTGTGAGTGCCTCTGCGCGTCAATGTCGTACTGCGCGCGGGTGCGGACCACGCGCGCCAGGGCGGCGTCGGGGAGCCCGAGCAGCCCGAGCACTTCGCCCGGGCGAGCCCACAGGTCGCCGTCGGGTTCCAGCGTGAATTGCAGCGTGTCGTCGGCGACTTCCAGGTCCGTCACGAGCGGTCGCAGGTCGATCGTCCGGGTGACGAAGTGCTTCCGCCCGCGCCGCTTCTTGCGGGAGACTCGCCGATCCATCGACCAGGCGGCCTCGCCGTCCAGCGCCTCGATGCGCCGGGCGACGCGGTCGGCCTCGTCCGCCGTCAGCGGAAGCGCGCAGACGACGCGCCGGGCCTGGGGCGCCTTCGTGCCCGGAAGCGCCCGGACGCGATCGAACCGCAGCCCCGGGAGGCCCGCGGCGTTGAGATCGTCCAGCATCGCCCCCGGCGGCGGCGCATCCAGCGCGAGGACCATCAGCTCGTCGCGTCCGGCCACGCCCACGGGGCGCGGGAGCGACAGAGAGAGGATCGGCCGGGGGTTGTACCCCTGGCTGAAGCCGACCGGGAGCTGAGCCCGCGACGCGACGCGTTCCATGACCCGCATGAGGTCATGGTGCGACGCGAACCGCAGGTCCCCGGTCACGGAGAAGCGGATCGCCCACCGTTGCGGCAAAGAACTTCCTTCCTGCCTGTGCTCGTGCGGTGCGTCCCCGAAGCGGTCGCGCCCCCGGCCGCCGACCGAATGCACCGGCGTGTTCGTTTCGTGCGCCTGCGGGCGTCGGGCCTGCGGGGCGCGTGTTCTATTCGCGCGGGGGCGGATCTGCCCGCCCCGCGGCGTCCCTACTCGGCAATTGCTTCGGGGATCACCTTTCGGGTCTCGGCGCGGAGGAAATTGATGATCTCCGTGTCCGAGTCGAAGCTCAGCACCCGCCGGGCGACGTGGAGCGACTGCTCGATCGTCACCGAACGGATGATTTTCTTGATTTCGGGAATCGCCAACGGCGTACAACTGAAGGTCCGCAAGCCCAGCCCCAGCAGGAGCATGGCGTACTGCGGGTCCCCGGCCATCTCGCCGCAGAGGCTCACCGAGACGCCGTGGCGTTGCCCGGCGCGGATCACCTCGCGGATCAGGCGGAGCACCGAGGGATGCGCGGGCGAAAACAGCGACGCCACCCGCTCGTTCCCGCGGTCCACCGCAAGGGTGTACTGTACCAGATCGTTCGTGCCCAGCGAGAAGAAGTCCACCTCCCGGGCGAAGGCGTCGCATTGCAGGGCCGCCGAGGGGGTCTCGACCATCATCCCGATGGGCATCTCCGGGCGATACTCGATGCCCTCCTCCTCGAGGTCCTCCATCACGTCGCGGACGACGCTCTTGGCCTGGCGAAGCTCGCGGAGGCTGCTGATCAGCGGGAAGAGCATCGCCACGTCGCCCAGCACCGACGCCCGCAACAGGGCGCGGATCTGGGTCTTGAACATGGCGATGTCCTGGAGGCAGAGGCGGATCGACCGGCAGCCCAGCATGGGGTTGCGTTCCGGGACGCGGTGGCGGGCCTGGGTGTACTTGTCGGCCCCGAGGTCGACGGTCCGGATGATCAACGGCCGGTCCTCGCATTCCTCGATCACGGTCCGGTAGGCGTGGTAATGGTCTTCCTCGGTCGGTTCGGTGTCCGAGCCGAGGTAGAGGAACTCCGTGCGGTAGAGCCCGATCCCCTGTCCGCCCTTGTCCAGAACGGTTTCGACCTCCGAGGGGAACTCGATGTTGCCCAGCAGGCGGACGTCGTGCCCGTCGAGCGTGGTCGCCGGCAGGTCGCGGAGGGCGTCGAGGGCGTGGACGAACTCGACCTGCTGGCGCCCGAGGTCCCGGTACTTGCGGACCTGGGACTCGTCGGGGTCCACGACCACCACGCCGCTGGTCCCGTCGAGGATGACGGTGTCGCCCCCGGCGATCTCGGCGGTGACGTCGTTGAGCCCGACCACCGCGGGGATGCCCAGCGCCCGGGCGAGAATGGCGGTGTGACTGGTCGCCCCGCCGGCGTCGATCGCCAGCCCGCGAATGTGCTTGCGATCCATTCCCGCCGTCTGTGAGGGCGTCAGGTCGTGGGCGAGGACATTGACGTCCCGGGTCAGGTGGGCCAGCGACTCGCGCTGCTGACCGGTGAGGTTCCGCAGCAGCCGCCGCTCGATGTCGTAGACGTCCTTGACCCGGTCGGCGAGGTACTGGGGCATCGAGAGGAACTCGCGCGCGTAGCCCCGCAGCACGGTGGCCACGGCGTACTCGGCCGTGACGTGCCCGCCGAGGATCGTGTCGGCGAACTTCTTGTTGAGGACCTTGTCGGCGAGGAGCCCGAGGTGGAAGTCGAAGATGCTGGCGGCTTCCTTGCCGATCTGCTCTACGGTGCGCTGCTGGAGGTCGAGGATCTCGGACTTGGAGACCTTCAGGGCCTTCTTGAGGCGGTCGAGCTCCGTCTGCGCGCGGTCGACGGGCACGTGGCGTTCGGGAATGTCGAACTCCTCGGTGTCGATGACCACCGCCGGAGCGATGGCCACACCGGGGCTGACGCCTATGCCCTTCTTGATGATCATGTCAGGTCGGTTTGCGGGGGCGGCGCCCGGTCAGGCGTCGTCCCCTTCCATTTCGCCGAAGCCTTCATCGACCAGCGAAGCCAGGGCCTCGACCGCCTCTTCGGCGTCGGACCCATCCGCGGTGATCGTCAGCGTGGAGCCCTTGGTGGCCGCCAGGCGCATCATGGACATGATGCTCTTGGCGTCCACCGCGAGGGTCCCGTTGGAGACCTCGATCTTGCAGTTGAACTGGTTGGCCAACTCGACGAACTGCACCGCGGGTCGCGCGTGCAGCCCGTACTTGTTGACGATATTGACTTCTCGGGTAACCGTAGCCACGTGGAATCCCGGCGCGGGCGCCTCGGTCGGGAGGGACGAGCCCGAAGCGCCGAAGGGCCTCAGCCCAGCTCGTCCGCCTCGTCGATCAGTTCGACGATCGCCTCCCGGCTGTCGCTCTGCCTCAGGAACTTGCGGAACATGTCCCGCTGGACGTGCTTGAAGATCGTCTCCATCGCCTGGAGATGTTCATCCGGGTTCTCCGGGCTCGAGAGCAGCAGGATCACCGAGTAGACGGGCTTCGAGTCCAGCGCGACGAAATCGATCCCGTTGCTGCTGCGCCCGATCGTGCCCAGGGGCTGCTTGATGCCCTTGAGCTTGGCGTGAGGCAACGCAACGCCTTTGCCGATGCCCGTGGTGGCCTGCTTCTCACGCTTGAGCACCGCCTCGACGACCTCGGAGGCGTTGGCCTTGGAGATCGCCCCGGCGGCGACCAGCGCGTCGACAAGCTCCGCGATCGCCTCGTCCCGCGTCTTGGCCTGCAATTCGGGGACAATCGCGTCGGCGACCATGATGTCCGATAGCTTCATTCCTTGCTCCTGTGTACGTCGAGGGCTCCGCAAGCCCCTATCGGCGGATGCGAAAGCCTACAGTGTAGCGGTTCGGTTCCCCGCACGCCAGAGCGTCTGTCCGGCAAGCGGGGCAATCGGACGATCGCGCCGCAGGCGTCGTGCCCGACCCTCCCCCGGCCGACTTCGGCCGCGAGCGTCGCTCTCCGGCAAGCCCGCGGGCGAACCGAAAGGCGGCGCGGGGAGCGACGGCGGGCGACGCCGCGCATCGGGGCGACGGCGGAGGCTAGCGCATTGTCTCGGAATGCGGGGCACCCTGGCGGTCCCGAACCTTCTCCTTATGCCTCCGCAACTGCTCGGAAATCTTGTCGAAACTCCGGTCGACGCACGCGTACATGTCGTCCTGACGGTGCGAGGCCACGAACGTCTGCTTCCGCTTCGCGTGAGCGATGATCTCCACCTTGGGCAGATCGGCCTCGTGATCGAGCACCACCTCGATCATCGAGATGTTATCGTAATACTTCGGCAGCTTGGCGACCTTGGTCTCGACGTAGCTCTTGATGGCGTCGGTGGCCTCCATGTGCCGTGTCTTGACGACGATGTTCATACGCGAACCTCTTTCTTTCGGGGCGGGGGCAGCACACCGCGCCGAGCCTTCTTCAACTCGGACTCGGTCATCTTCTCCACGGGCGGCATGATCACCCCGCCGCTGATGGTAAACCGCAACGCTTCGTCGATGCTCATCGGCAAATCGACGACCTCGTCTCTTCTCACCGTAATCGTATACCCCGTGAAGGGCGTAGGACTCGACGGAACGAAGACCGTCACCAGATCGCCCCCGAGCTCGCAGTGCAGCGACCGCATGCCCGGCGCGGTGACCAGCCCGACCGACCAGACCCCCTTGCGCGGGTACTGCACCGCCACCACCCGCGAGAATTCCATTTTCCGCTCGGCCAGGAGAAAGTCGGTCACCTGCTTCACGGAAGGGTAGATCTGCTTGATGATCGGCATGCCCAGCAGCCAGCCCTCGACGGTCCGCCAGACTTTCCGCCCCAGCCAGCTCGCGACAAGGCGTCCGATGATGTAAATCCCCGCGATCGCCAGCAGCAGCCCCACCCACCAGAACCACCGCTGCATCGTGAGCACCAGCTCGCCCGGGGGAGCGTCCAGCAGCGGAGAGAGCGAATACGCCAGCCCGATGACGATGTACTGCCCGATGTACTCGTTGATGAACCCGATGACGTACAGGATGATCATCAGGGTCAGCAGCGTCGGGAGGACGACCGTCAGGCCGCGGATGAAGAACCGCTTGAAGTCCGTCATGAAGGTTTCGGGCACAGGCTCCACTCCGTCGGGCCGGACCGAAAAATCCGGTCCTTGCGATTCAAGTCTAGGACTTGCGGAGACATGCGTCAACCCGGACCGCCTGCGGGTTTCGCCCCCCGGCGCCAGGCCCGACGCCGTGAATCCGCTCGCCGAAGCGTGCCCCGCGCCGAGGCCCGGAACGCCTTATTCCTCGGCTTTTTCGACCGGCGCGGCCGTGAGAGTCTGGCGGTAGAACCGCCCGCGGTGGGCGACCAGGATTCCCGCGCGGTTGACCGCGTCGAAGCCGAGCGTGCTCTCGGGCAGCTCCGGGCTCATCCGGGCGCCGAGGGCGAAGTCGTACCGCGGGCCGACGGCGGCCGGCTTGTCGCGCCGCCCCACCCGGGCGACGGCGA
>CAYTQL010000040.1:11094-13351 GCA_964439555.1 uncultured Planctomycetaceae bacterium
CCTCGTGGTCATTGCTATAGACCCGGCCGGCAAGCACGAGCGCCTCGGCTTTGCGCCTTGAGGCCGAAGGCGATCTCGGGCGGGAGCTTCTGCGGGCCGACCTCGTCCCCGCCCCGCACGCCGCGTTCGAAGCGGTCGAGCACGAGCACCCACCCATCCTCGCGCTTGGCGGCGTAGGCCCAGTGCAGCCCGCGCGGGCTCCAGGTGATCCGACGGATCTCCCGGTAGGCCTTGCCCGGGTCGTAGTTGACCATGAGGATCCGCTGAGTCTTATTGCCCGCGACGTAGGCGACGTTGCGGGAATTGGGGCTGAAGCTCACGTCGCTGAGGTCGTCGAAGGGCTTCCCACCGACCCCGTCGAGCACGAGCACCTTCTTCCCGTCGTCCCGGGCGGCGATGTAGGCGCTGCGGCGGGAGTCCGGGCTGAAGACCGGCGGGCGGACGTCCTTGAAGGGCTTGCCCGGTTGGGAATCGATCACCGCGAAGTCTTCCTTGCCCTTGCGGGCGGTCCAGGCGGTGCGGCGGGAGTCGGGGCTGAAGAGCGGCTGGGAGACGGCGTCGTATTCGCCCTGTTCCTTCCCGTCGAGGTTGATCAGCCACTTCTCGCCGCGGCGGGCCCGGAAGACGTACCGCTCGCCGGAGGCGCTGAGCACCACGCCGGGGGAGGCGATCTCGTCATACGCGGCCGACTGGATGCCGTCGACCACCGCGTGCCAGGTGGACCCGTGACGGGCGATGTAGGCGCTGTGGCGCCCATCGTCGCTGAGCTTGAGGTACTGGATTTCGTCGAATTCCGGGCCCTTGGCGCCGTTGATGACGGCGAAGGCCTTGTAGAGTCTCGCGGCGGGGCGGGCGCAGAAGGCGGGCTTGCCGCCGTCGGCGGCGAAAGCGAAGTTGAACACCTCCCCGTACCACTTGCCCTCCCGGTTGTTGATCACCGGCGTGCAGCGTCCCTGTTTCCATGCGGCGTAGGCGCAGATCTTGGAATCCGGGCTCCAGTGGGGCTGGGAGAGGTTGTCGTACTTCTCGCCGTCTTCGCCGTTGATGACCATCCAGAATTCGCCCGCCCGGTCGGTCCGGAAAGCGAGGTTGCGCCCGTCGGGGCTGAAGTGCAGCTCGCCGACGTTCGTGTAGTTCTGCCCGGCCTGGCCGTCCACGATCACCTTCCACCACCGCCGTTGCTGGACGGTGTACGCCAGGTGCCGCCCCGTCGGGTCGATGCGCATCGAGCCGACGCTGAGCCCGGGCTGGGTCTTGCCCAGCGGATCCCGCTCCTCTTCGAGCGCGAACTCGCCAGTGATCGGCTCGGGCTCGGGCTGCTTCTCCGTCCCGCGGAGCAGCGGCCCGTATCCGGAGAAGGCGTCCTCGAGCGGGTCGTAGCCCTCGGGAAGGGTCTCCGGTTGGGTTTCAGGCGTCTTACCGTCCTCGCCGTCGCCGGCGCCGGCGCCCGGCCGGCCGATCCGGGGGTTGTAGCCTCCCGGGTCGGCGGCGAAGTCGCCGGCGGAGACGCCGAGGTTTTCGTCGCGGACGTCGACCGGTTCGCTGCGCTGTTCCCAGGGCTCCAGAACCACCACCGCCAGGACCGCGATCAGCAGCACCACCCCCGCGGCCGCGGCGAGGATCACCAGCTTCTCCCGGCTCATCCCGGCGGGGACGAGGTTGTCATATCCGCAGTGAGGGCAGCTCTCGCGCCGCCCGGCCATGGAGTCGGGGCTCTCCAGCGGGGCGTCGCACTTGACGCAGGTGTACTTGATCATCGCATTCCTTCGGATCGGGATCGAACGATCCCGCACTCATGAAACGCAGGTCGCAGCCTATCCTACCGCGCGGGGCATCGGCTACAATACGCCCACGGTTCAGACGCAGAGGAGACGCCACGGATGGCGAAGCAGAAGCCGAAGAAGACCTCGAAGCCCGCGGGGACCTCGAAATCGAAGAAGGGCTCCGCATCTGCCGGGCCCTCCAAGGCGCGGAAGAGCAAGTCGTCCCCGTCCGCCAGGGCGAATTCGGACGCCCCCGCAAGGCAGGCTCCGCCCGGGCGCACGCGTGGGAAGAAGTCCCGACGGTACGCCACCGCCGAGGCGATGGCCAAGAGCCAGCGCAACATCTCCGTCAGCGAGTTCTTCGCGAAGAACCGCCACCTGCTGGGCTTCGACAATCCGCGCAAAGCCCTGCTGACGACGGTGAAGGAGGCGGTGGACAACGCCCTCGACGCCTGCGAGGAGGCGGGCATCCTCCCGGAAATCCGCATCGCCAT
>CAYTQL010000041.1:0-9765 GCA_964439555.1 uncultured Planctomycetaceae bacterium
CGATCGCGCAGGACATCGAGAACGGGGACCTCGAGATGCCGGTGGAGCTCGAGGACATCCACATGGTCATCGAGAAGGCCCTGATCGACCGGGCGGGCGACGCCGGCGCGAAGCTCCACACCGGGCGATCCCGCAACGACCAGGTCGCCACGGACCTGCGCCTCTGGGCCCGTGACGCCGCCGACGAGCTGCGCGAGCTGATCGGACAGCTCCAGCGGGCGCTGGTCGCCCTCGCCGAGCGCGACGGCGAACAGCTCTGGCCGGCGTACACGCACCTCCAGCGCGCCCAGCCGATCCTCGCCGCCCAGGCGGTGCTGGCGTACGTAGAGATGCTCGACCGCGACGCCGACCGCCTCGCCGACGCCCGCGAACGGTTGAACGTCTGCCCGCTCGGCAGCGGCGCGGTGGCGGGCACCTCCCTGCCGCTCGATCGCGCCCGAACGGCCGAGCTGCTGGGCTTCCCCGCCTTCACCCGAAACAACATCGACGCCACCAGCGACCGCGACTTCCTCGCCGAGCTGGGCTTCTGCTGCGCAATGCTCTGCGTGCACCTCTCCCGCTGGGCGGAGGACTGGATCATCTACTCCAGCCTCGAGTTCGCCCTGGTGGAGCTGGACGACGCCTTCTGCACCTCCAGCAGCATGATGCCCCAGAAGAAGAACGCCGACACGCTGGAGCTGATCCGCGGGAAAGCCGCCGGGGCGATCGGGCAGCTCACCGCCCTGCTGACGATGCTCAAGGCGCTGCCGCTGGCGTACAACCGCGACCTCCAGGACGACAAGCGATACATCCTGCCGCTGGTGACCACTACGCAGCAGGCGTTGCGGGTGGCGGCGGGAGCGGCCGGGACCGCGAAGCTCAAACCCGCCGCGGACCTCAGCGCCGGCTACCTCGACGCGACCGCCCTGGCCGAGTACCTCGTGGGCAAGGGCGTCCCCTTCCGCGAGGCGCACGGGATCGTCGGCAAGCTGGTCGCCCGGGCGGAACAGGACGCTGCGCCCCTGGCGGCGCTGGACCTGGAGACGCTCCGCGCCGCCTGCGACCGCGTGGAAAGCGACGTCTACGACCACCTCGACGCCGAAAACGTCGTCGCCCGCTACGCCCCCGACGGCGCCGCCGGGCGCGAGCAGGTCCGCACGCAACTGGCCTTCTGGAAGAAGCGGCTGGAGGCCTGAGCCCCGCCGCCGGTCGCCCGATGAAGGAATTCGAGCTGATCGACTGGATTCGTTCGCAGACCCGCCTGGACGCCGAGCGCGTGCCGGTGGGCCCGGGGGATGATTGCGCGGTGGTCCGCTTCGGCGGCGAGACGCTGCTGGCGACGGTGGACCAGGTGCTCGACGGGCGGCACCTCTGCGTCGAGCGGGACGGGCACGCCGCAGCCGGGCGGAAAGCGATGAACCGGAACCTCTCCGATATCGCCGCCATGGCGGGCGAGCCGCTTTGCGCAGTGGCGAGCGTGGCGCTGCCGACCGGGCTCAGCGACGCCGACGGGCAGGCGATCTACCGCGGCTTGCGGGAGGCGGGCGAAGCCTTCGACTGTCCGGTGGTCGGCGGAGACGTGGCCGCGTGGGACCACCCGCTCCAGATCAGCGTGACGGTGCTCGGGCGTTGCGAGCGGCCGGTGCTCCGCTCCGGCGGGCGGGCGGGCGACGTGCTGTGCGTCACGGGCGTGCTCGGCGGCGGGTGGCGGACGCGCCATCACCTGGAGTTCACCCCGCGGCTCGCCGAAGCGGCGGCCCTGCGGACGTTCGAGCCGCGAGCGATGATCGATCTTTCCGACGGCCTGGCCGGTGACCTGCGGCATCTCTGCCGGGCCTCGGGGCTCGGCGCGGAGCTCGACGCCGCCGCGGTCCCCGTCCGCGAGGGCTTCGACCTCGACGCGGCCCTGTGCGACGGCGAGGACTACGAGCTGCTTTTCGCCCTCCCGGCCGAGGCGGCCGAACGGCTTGCGGCGGATTCGCCCTTCGCGACGCCCGTCGCCCGCATCGGACGGCTGAGGGAAGGCGAAACGCTGCACCTGCTTCGTGACGGCGAGCGGACGCCCCTCCCGGGCGGCGGATGGGAGCATTCATGAGCGAGACGTTCCACAGCGACTCCCCCGAACAGACGCTCGAGATCGGGCGGCGCATCGCCGAGCGGCTGGAGGTCGGCGACTGCGTGGCGCTGGTCGGGCCCCTGGGCGCGGGCAAGACGGTGCTCGCCCGCGGACTGGCGATCGGGCTCGGGCTCGAGCAGGCCAATCGCGTCAGCAGCCCGACCTACGTGCTGGTGCACGAATACGCCGGGCGCGCGCCGATCTTCCACCTCGACCTCTACCGCATGGACGACGCCGACGTCGAGCTGCCCGAACTGGGGCTCGACGAAATGCTGGAAACCGGCGTGGTGCTCATCGAATGGGCGGACCGCGCCGACGCCGCCCTCCCGGACCGCCGCTGCGAGATCCACATCGACATCCTCGCGCCCGACCGGCGTCGCCTGACGCTGACGGGCCCGTAGGAAGAGCCCGCCCCCCACGACCGCTGCGCAGGGCCGTTCCGAGGCGCTACTTCGCGAGGAATTCCTCGAACGCGCCGCCGAAGACGTTGCGGACGTCGCGGGCGATCTCCTCTTCGGTGAAGCGCCATCCCGCCTCGAAGAGCAGGCGGTACTTGTCCGCCAGGACGTTCCCGACCGTCTCGCGGGTGTGGGACCACTTGTAGACGAGCTGATCGAGCACGCGGGCGTCGGAGTGGTTGGCGGTAAAGGTCGCGCCGAGCAGTTCGAACCGCTGGCGGGTCATCTCGTCGATGATGCTCGGGTTGTTGCAGTACCACCAGCAGCCAAAGAGGTGCAGGTTGCCGAACTTCCGGGCGCAGACGCACAGCTCGTGCTGGTTGACCCGCGAGAGCATCGTCACCAGGAACTTCACGTCCGGGTTCTCGGCGCAGAGGTTCATCACGGCCGAGACGTCCGCAACCCCGACCGCGTCGCCGCCGTCGCGCAGCGAGGGGTTCACCTGCTTTCGAACGCCGATCATCATCGCCATGGGCAGCCCGAGGTCCTTCGCCGCCGGGAGGATTACGTTCCGGACGACCGAAGCCATCGTGTCGTCGGAGGGGTAGTGGAAATCCGGCGGGAGCGAAGCGGCCATGTAGACCGGGCCGCCGAGCTTTTTCGCCCAGTCGGCCAGGAAGCGCCGGGCCTCGACGAAGCTCTCTTCGTTGAGCCCGTCGGTGGCGTAGCCCGCCTCGCGCATGGTCCGGGCCGCCTCGGGCCAGTTGACGATCAGCGGGTCGATCCGCAGCGCGGTCTTGAGGATGTCCGGCGCGGCCTTGCCCGCCTCCCAGTGCTCGACCTCGGCGGGAACGAACGGGTCGTTGGTCATCACCGCGTAGTCGAGATGGGCCAGGTCGAAGACCTTGCGGAGGTACTCCTCGACGTCCTGGGCGGCGAACCACTTGCGGATGCCCTCGAGGTCCCGCCCGGCGATGTCCAGCCCGAGCATCCTCAGCGTGGTCACCACACCGCGGGCGGCCTCGGACAGCGCGCCGTGCTTGAGGAACACGTGCTCCCAGACCAGGTCGGCCTGTTCACGCTTGGAGAGCGACCAGAACTTGTCGGGCGTCAGGTCGCGCGGGGCGATGGTGAACAGCTCGGCGACCAGGTAGTGGTAGGTCAGCAGCTCATCGACGTTCCAGAGCAGCAGGTCGCCGTGGCTCGGCGGGAACAGGTGCGTGTGGATGTCGGTGATGCGAGTCTTCTCGACGGCGTCGCGGACGACGGCGTCCAGCGTTTCGAGGCTGTCGATCATCGGGGCACTCTCCTTCTCGGGTCGAGGAGCATACCGCGCAGCGGGGGAACTCGCCAGCGCCGCGCCTGCCGGCGCCGCGCCTGCCGGCGAAGGGGCGGTTGCTCGAGCGAGAAGCGCCGGGCCGTCGCCTCGTTTCCGCCCCGCCGGGTCAGTGATTGAAGTGCCGGGTCCCGGTCAGGACCATCGCCAGGCCCAGTTCGTTGGCGCGGGCGATGACCGCCTCGTCCTTCTTGGAGCCGCCCGGTTGGATCACGGCCGTGGCGCCGGCGTCGCGGGCCCATTCCAGGCTGTCGGGGAAGGGGAAGTAGGCGTCCGAGGCCATGGCGCACCCGGCGGTGTCGAAGTCCTCCCCGCCGTAGCGTCGCGCGATCCCGGCGGCCAGTCTGGCGGAGGTCACGCGGGACATCTGCCCCGCCCCCGCCCCGAGCAGACGCCGGTCGCGGGCGAGGGCGATGGCGTTGGACTTGACGTGCTTGCAGACCAGCCAGGCGAAGCGGAGATCGTCCATCTCCCGCTCGTCGGGGCGGCGGTCGGTGACGACGCGCCAGGCGTCCTCGTTGAGCGCGAGCATGTCCCGCTCCTGGACCAGCAGTCCGCCGACGACGTACTTGACCGCCGGCTCGGCCGACCGCTCGCCGGTCAGGTCGCCGGTGCACAGCAGGCGGACGCGGGCGCCCCAGGGCTTCAGAGAGCGAATCTTCGCCACCGCGTCCTCCTCGAAGTCCGCGGCGAGGATGATCTCGGCGTAGAACCCCCCGGCGCCGCGGTCCTTGCCCCAGAGGTTGTAGGTCATCATGATCGCCTCGGCCAGGGCGCCGGTTACCGGGCGATTGACCGCGATGATCCCGCCCATCGCGGCGTTGACGTCGCCGAAGTACGCCTTGCGGTAGGCCTCGACCAGGTCCTCGTCCACCGCCACCCCGGCGGGGTTGGCGTGCTTGATGATCGCCACGGCGGGCTCGGCGAACTCCTTGACCAGTTCCAGGGCGGCGTCGGCGTCGTAGTAGTTGTTGAAGGAGACCGCGGTCTCGGCGTTTCCGACCTCCGCGGACGCGGCGGCGGACGCGGCGGCCTTGTCCAGCGTGGAGCGGTACACCGCGCCGAGTTGATGAGGGTTCTCGCCGTAGCGGACCTCCCGCAGCTTGCGATAGCTCAGCGTCAGCCGCTCCGGGAGCGGCTCGTTGACCAGGCGGTTGAGGTACCGGCTGATGGCGGCGTCGTACTGGGCGGTCACGGCGAAGGCCTGGCGGGCGTACTCGTAACGCAGCTCCGCGGAGACCTGCCCCCCGGTGTTCTTCATCTCCTCCAGCACGCGGGCGTACTGGGTCGGTTCAGTGACCACGGTGACGTACCGGTGGTTTTTCGCCGCCGCGCGGACCATCGTCGGCCCGCCGATGTCGATCATCTCCACCGCGTCCTCGAAGGTCGCGCCCTCCCGGGCGATGACCTCCTCGAACGGGTAGAGCCCCACGCAGACCAGGTCGAGCGGCTCGATGCCGTACTTCTCGATGTCCTCGACGTGGTCGGGGTTCTCCCGCAGGGCGAGGATGGCGCCGTGGACCTTCGGGTGCAGCGTGACCACCCGGTGGCCGAGCATCTCGGGGAACCCGGTCCACTCCTGGACCCGACGGACCTTGACGCCGGCCTTTTCGATCGCCTCGGCCGTGCCGCCGGAGGAGATGATCTCCACGCCCATGTCGCTCAGCGTCTCGGCGAACTGGGCGACGCCCGTCTTGTCGTAGACGCTCAGCAGCGCCCGTCTGATGGTGGTTTCCTTCATGCGAATGTTCGCCTTTCGTGCAGGGAACGCGGATGCGCCCGCAGGGCGCGCGGTCCGCGGCTCGCGCGGCGCCCCGCGTCGAACCCCGCAGATCCACTCGCCCGGTCCGCCGGCGGATTTCTACGGCCGGGGAGGCTGATCTGCGCGGAGGTCGCTGGTGAAGATCGGCTCGGCGTCGGTCGGGCGGATGCAGGCGACGTGTCCGTCGGCGCCGGCGACCCAGACGCCCGGGGCGTTGACGTTTCGGGCGTGGAAGCGCCACCCGGTCAACGGGATGGCGAGGCGCTGCTCACCGGTGATTTCATCGACCACGCGGAGGGCGCCCTCGGCGTCCAGGAGATACACCTTGCCGGCGATGACCGCCAGCACGTCCCGTCCGACGGGCAGGCTCCAGCGCTTGGACCCGTCGAGCAGCTTGATCGCGTGGAGCGCATCGCCCTGGGCGTACTGGAAGATCGTCGCCTGCCCGACCTGCACGCCGCGGTGGAGTTCGCCGTTGGCGATGAACGGGTCCCAGAGCTTCTGGCCGGTCGTCGGGTCCCAGGCGTAGAGGCGGTTGTCCACGCAGGGCACGAAGCACCCGCGGGAATCCACGTGGAACGGCGCGACCACGCCCTGCTCCATCGTCTGCGACCACGTCGGGTCCGGCCGCTTGCCGCTGCGCACGCACCGGAAGATGTTGTCCCGCCCGGCGACGTAGAGGTTCCCGCCCCAGACCTCCGGCGGCGCGATGAGCATGTCGCCGGTGCCCGCCCACCACAGGGAGACGCCCTCGAAGAGGCGGATGGCGTAGTAGACGCCGAGCACCGAGCCGGTGTAGTAGAAGCCGCCGTCGCACGCCCCGCCGGTATTGGCGGCGAACTCCACCTTGATGTCCCGCACCGGCCTGCCCGTCGCCCGATCCAGCGCGTAGACGCGCTTGACGCTGTTGAACAGCACGACGTCGTAGGGTTCCTTCGCCATGGGGCGGCGGTCCATGAGCATCTCCCGGACCCCGGCCTTTCGGCGGGGGAAGGTCACGCCGTTGGCGTGCACGAGGTGGAAGACGTCGCTCGGGGCCTCGGGGACCACGTACGACCACTGGAACTCCCCGGAGGCGGCGTCCAGCGCCACCAGGCGGGCGTTGCTGGTCAGCAGGTAGAGGTTCTCCTCGACCAGCGAGCAGCGCAGCACCTTCTCGTCCGGATCGAGATCGATCGGGAGGCGCCAGTAGTATTCCAGTTCGGCGCGGGCGAGCACGTCCGGGTCGGTCAGCCCGGCCCAGGTGTCCTCTTGCGTACCCGACGGCCCGCAGCCGATCAGGACGGCGGCGACGGCGGTCAGGACGGTGATGCGGATCCAACTGCCCATACGAGTCTCCTCACGCGGGGCTCGGCCCCCGGATGTCAGGTCTCCAACGAGACGTAATCGCTGAGGTCCACGCCGGTTCGCTCCTCGTAGTGGCGGAGGCGGTCGATGCGCTCGAGGTCGTCGGCGATGCGGTGGGCGAGCTTGAAGATGTACGGACGCCCCTCCAGGCGGGCCTGGAGGTCGGCGTGCATCTCGTCCCAGCTCCCCTCGTACAGCTCGCGCTTGAGCACCACGAGCAACCGCTCCTCGGTGCTCAGACGCTCAACGAACCGCTCGGGGCTCTCGGGGGCATCTTCGCCTGTTCTGGCCACGTCGCGCACCTTCCGCACTTCGCCGAACCCGCCGCAGCGGGCCCGGAGGCGCAGCCACCTTGCGCGATGCGGTACGATAAGAGCCCCCGGACGCGATTGCAAGCACCCAAATGCCACCCCTCGGGCGGAAGGCTCCCAAGCGGGCAGGAGACAGCAGACAGGAAGACAAAGCTCCGCGCCATCGAACGCCGGCGCGGGCGGCAGCTTCCGGGCCCTGCATCCCGGGCGTTTGCCGTTTGTTCCTTGTATCTTCGCTGGTTGTCTCTTCCGCCCCCAGGGCGGCGCTAGAGTTCCCAGCCTTTGCGGTATTCGCGACCGACGTGGGCGTTGAGTTCGGGGAGGGTGGTGACCTTCATGTTTTTCCCGTCCCACTCGACTTTCTGTCCCTTCCCGGCCCGGAGGACCAGGTTGCCCATCAGCACCGCTTCGGTGAAGGGCCCGGCGTAGTCGAAATTCGAGCAGCTCGGCCGGCCCGTCTTGCAGCCGTGGAAGAAGTCGCTGAAGCTTCCGCCGTGGGCGCGGGGGATGGTCTTGTCCGAGCGGTCGGCGGCGAAGGCCCGCATCCGCTCGGGCTCCAGGATGCTCACCCCGCCGCCGTAGCAGCCGGTGTACATCGTCCCCTCGTCGCCGATGTAGATCGTCGATCCGCCCTTGTGGAACCGCCGCTTGTACTTCCGGGCCAGTTCCGCCGCGATCGGCGGGATTTTCCCCCCGTCCCACCAGTGCAGCGAGAAGGCGGGCAGGTCGATGGTGATGTCGGTGTTGTCCTTCTTCTTCGTCTTGCGCTCGGGGAAATCCAGGCGGACGTGCGACCACTTGGGGAAGGTCTCGCTGTTGAGCCCCCCCACGTCCACGAGCTCGGCGGCGATGGGATACCCCGCGTCCATCGACCAGAACGCCCCGTCCATGATGTGGCAGCCCATGTCGCCCAGGGCGCCGGCGCCGAAGTCGTAGTACCCCCGCCACTTGAAGGGGTGGAGCCCGGGGTGGTAGTCCCGCATCGGGGCGGGCCCGATCCAGCAGTCCCAGTCGAGCCCCTTGGGCGCCAGCTTGCTCGCGGGGCGCTTGGCGAAGCCCTGCGGCCAGACCGGGCGGTTCGTCCAGGAGTGGATCTCCCGGACCTCGCCGATCGCCCCGGCCCAGATCCACTCGCAGAGGACCCGGTAGCCCTCGCCGCAGTGGCCCTGGTTGCCCATCTGCGTGTTGACCTTGTGCTTCCGGGCCGCCTCGGTCAGGGCGCGGGCCTCGGCGATCGACCCGGTCAGCGGTTTCTCGCAGTAGACGTGCTTCCCGCGGGTGATCGCCATCATCGACGCGGCGGCGTGGTTGTGGTCCGGCGTGGCGACGCAGACCGCGTCGATCTCCTTGCCCACCGCGTCGAAAAGCTTGCGGTAGTCCGAGAAGGTCTTGGGCTTGGGGCCCTTCTTCCCGGCGACCTTCCCGGCCGCGCGACCCAGGCGCCCGGCGTCCACGTCGCACAGGGCGACGCAGTGCTCTCGCCGCGCGGCGTTGACATGCGCCCCGCCCCGCCCCCCGCAGCCGATGACGGCGACGTTGAGCTTCTCGTTCGGCTTCGCCGCCGAGAGGATATACGGACCGGCGAAGGTCGCAGCCGCGGCGGCCGCGGCCGACTGCTTGAGGAAATGACGGCGGGTGTAGCTGTAGCGGGGCATGTGCTTCTCCTGCGCCGAAGTCCGGGGCGGACCGGCGCGGGTTCGGAAAACACTCCTGTCGGTCCGCTTACTTTACAGAACACGGGGCGGCGTCTGCGGCGGCGGGAAAACCTCAGATCAATTTGCGGAGGATGCTCTGGACCTCGGGCTGATCGTCCTCCTTGCAGGAGAAGCTGAAGCTGGAGGTCGGCGTCAGGTTCACGCTCGCCCGCCCGCTGGGCCCTTGGAAGCGCACGCGGGCGGAGGAGAGGAAGTCGGCGTACTCCTCCATGAACTCCAGCCCGTGCTCGGTGTCCAGGAACTTCGGGGCGTACGGACCCGCCATGTAACTGTTGTGGGCATACTCGCTGACCCGAACACTGGCTAAGGCAAAACGTTTGGTCAGCTCGCGGAGCTTGCGGACCGAGTCGATCACGTCGATCTCGATCGGCTCGACGACGGTCGGAAGCCCGAGGCAACTGGAGAAGAAGACGCCCACCTGCTCGATCCCGCTGACCGGTCCGGCGTAGATCTCCAGCACCTCCCCCGCCGGGCGAAGCCCGAAGGGATAGGCGGTGACCTTCTCGACCGGCGCAGAAGTGATCTGTGCGTGCTCTTCGTCGAGGCGCTGCATGGCCGTCTGGGTCTTCCGGACGATCGTCGCGAAAAGCGTCTCCGGCGTCGCGGTGTGGTTGAGAACGCCGAATTCCTCGCTCTCGGGGAGCCCGAACTCCTCGAGTCTCCGGGCGAGCTCGGCCGGGTCGGGGCAGCCCTGAATCCGGGCGATGTTCAGCTTGAACGATGCCATCGTCTCTCCTGGGGGCAGATGCGAAAGCGGGTATCATACGCCAAACCTCCGGGCGGGGTCCATGTCCCACCGAA
>CAYTQL010000041.1:9775-13166 GCA_964439555.1 uncultured Planctomycetaceae bacterium
GGTTGAACGAGTACGCACTTCGAGGGGCGCGGGCGGGTTGCGGAGCCCGGCGTCGGGTCGGTCGATCGGCGACCGGCGCGGGCCGGGCGGCGTTGGCTCGGCGAGCCGCCCTGTGGTAGGTTACCTGTATGAAATGCATTCAGACGTTCCGCCGCGCGGCGCAGGCGGTCGGGGCGGTCGGGCTTCTGCTGATCGCCTCCGCCGCCGTCGCCGATGCGCCCGAAGATCTGCTCCTCCAAGGCTTTGAGGACCTCTCCAAGGCAAACCTGACCGGGCGCAACGCCCGCGTCCGCGCCGCCGAGGTGGTCACCGAGGGCGCCCAGGCGGTCAAGCTGGCGCCGAAGAGCTCCGTGCGAATCCCTTTCAGCGGCGACGCCGCCTCGAAGCGTCCCTGGGTGATGATCGACACCGCCACGCTCCAGCCGATGACCCAGCGCCTGCGCGTGCAGTTGAGCGGCGGCGGGCTTCGGTTCGACCGTCCGGCGTGCGTCCAGCCCGGGCGGGACCGCCTCCAGACGCCGCTGAGCGTCGCGGCCGAGGGGCTCCCCGAGGGGTTCCCGACCGGGCGGGTCACCCTCACGCTGACGAACGTCTCCGCCTCGGACATCATCCTGGACAATGTCCGTCTCGCCGCCGGGGAGGCGCCCCCGAAGGACGCGGTGCTGCTGGATTTCGGCGGCGCCGCCCAGGCGACCTGGCCGCTGTTCGCCAAGGCGACAACCGTCTCGACCGACGTCGCCTGGAGCGGGGCGGCGGAGGTGTACGCCTACGACGTGGGCTTCCCGGACCCGCTGACCGGCGACATCGTCGGGCGCCACCCTACCACGCGGGTCACCGACAACGTGGAGATCAAGAGCCCCAACGGCAAGCCGGCCGTCGGGGCGCTGTGGGTCACCCACTACGCGAGCCGAAGCTGGACCCAGCCCACCGAGTACTTCGTCAAGGTGCGCGGACGCGCGGTGCTTCAGCGGCGGATCAGCCCCGTCCGGATGCTCGGGCCCGAGGGGCTGCTCGAAGGCGTGGACGGGAAATGGACGCCCGAGTGGTTCTCCACCGACTACGCCGAGCACTTCGCCGCCGAGGTGCCCCTGACCCTCGGCAGCGGGAGCACCAAGGTGGACGTGGGCAACTGTCAGCTCGCCGCCCTGGCGATGGCGCCCACCGACCAGCGAGTGGCGCTGAACCGTTACCTTAAGCGCCTCCGCGAGGACCTTCAGCGGTATCGCCGGCAATTCGTGGCGGGCGAACGCCACAAGACGCTGGTTCGGCTCGAACCGACCGACGAGGAGACCAAGGCGGGGATCATCGCCCTGGCGCCCCCGACCGACGAGGTCTTCTCGCCCCTGTGGGCGCCGAAGGCGGGCGACCGCGCCGAGACGCTCAAGGCCCGCGGGCTCTGCGGCGGGCGGGTCGTGGTCCCCCTGGCCGCGGCGCCGCTCCGGAAGCAGGTCGCCATGACCGCGACGCTTACGCCGCTGCGGGACGAGGCGGGGCATGCGCTCCCGGCCGGGGAGCGGGGGATGACGGTCTGGCACGTCGGGACGGTCCCGCGCGTGCGAGAGGCCAGGATCGAGCAGGTCCCCTGGCTGCTCGAACGCCGCTGCGGGACGACCGGGGCGAAGGAACTGGTCTGGTTGGTCGCGGTGATCGACGTGGCCGACCACGCCGCCCCGGGGACCTACGCCGGGCGCGTGCGGGTCAGCGGAAGCGGGGCCGTCGCCTCCGTCCCGATCGAGATCACGCTGCATCGCTGCCTGCCCGAAGAGCCGCGGGCGGCGACCTTCTTTGCCGCCTACGCCCCGTCGCTGGGGCACATCTACCACGCCCTGTCCCATATCATGCCCGAGGCGAGACGGGACCTGGGCACGCGGAAGCTGCGTCGGCAGCTCATCGAGCTCGGGCTCGACAGCCTGCCCATCGACGGACCGCGCCTGGGCTCGGGCGCCGCCGTGGACGATCGGCGCACCGTCGCGCAGTTGCGGAGCCTCCAGAACGTCGAGGCGGACGGGGCGATGTTCTTCGAGTTCGGACGCATCCGGCGCGAGCTGGACTGGCGCGGGATTCCCTGGGGTTCGCAGAACTACCGGAAGGCGATGACCGCCGCGGTCGGTGCGGTCCGGCGGATCGCCTCGGAGGCGAAGATTCGCGACGCCTACTGCCTCATGGGCAACGCCCGCACCGCCGCCGCGCGCGCCGGGGCCGCCAAGGCGGCCAAGACCATCGCCTCGGTCGGGGGCAAGGCGGCGGTCGTGCTCCGCGGACGGGCGCGGTCCGGGCTGACGAAGGATGCCGCGACCGCGTTGAAGCCTTTCGCCGCGGTGGTCCTCGAACCGGGGCGCGGAATGGTCGACGTCAGTCACACCTTCTCCGGGCTCAGCGCTCCGCGCCGTCCGTTCATCTACGCGCACCGTCCGGACCGCTTCGTGCTGGGCTTCTACGCCGGCGCCGCCCGGGCCGAGGGCGTCATGCTCCACGGACTGTTGATGAACCGCGGGCCTTACCAGGGCTTCGGGCTCGACGGGGACGGATTGCTCGTCCCCGAGCAACGAGGCGGGTTCCAGATGACCCGCGCCGTGCTGGAGCTCTGGGAAGGGCGGGACGACCTCCGCATCCTCCGTCACGCCCGAGCGCTGATGAAACAGATCGACGATCGCAAGCTCACCTGCCTCGAACTCCAGCGGGCGATCCACGCCGTCGAGGCCACCGCCGCCGAGGCCGAGGGGGCCTTCGACCCGGCGCACCTCCGCTCGGCCGACCTGAAGCCCTCGGAACTCGAGACGCTCCGCAAGGACCTGCTCCACGGGATGGACGCAGCGCACAAGGTGCTCGCCGAGAACAACTAACGTTACCTGCGCCGCACCCGGTGCAGCACGCCGGCGGCGACGGGCTCGAAGCGGTATCGCTCGCGGACCGCGGGCGGGACCGTCGGCTGGTGCGGCGAGACCACGTACAACCCCCGCTCGAGCAGGGACGCGGCGTTATCCCAATCCTCCAGCCCCCGCACCACGCGCACCGCGGAGCGGACGGAGAGGAAATCCCGCGTCAGCAGCAGCGGGTAGAGCGACGTGGAATCGACCACGATGACGGCGTCATCGTCCACCGCGCGCAGCGCTGCGACTGCGAAGCGCCCGGCGGAACGCTCGTTGTGCTTCCAGGGGACCAGCCAGTAGCGCAGCTCGTCGCGGAACGGCAGGGCGCGCCGGCGTCGCGGTGCGACCCCGCTCCGCGCCGCCAGGGACGGGGTCGCCGCGTAAAACGCCGGGGGAACCGCCACGGACAGAACCACCGCCGCAACCGCCGCCGCTCGCCACGCCCGGCCGCGTTCGAGCAGCCCGCCGAGCCCGACGCCCGCGCCGAGCCCCCCCATGGTCAACGTCGGCAGGAAGAAGGT
>CAYTQL010000042.1:0-13156 GCA_964439555.1 uncultured Planctomycetaceae bacterium
CACCTCTCCGACCTGCTACGCAGGTCAGGGAGGCTTCTCCGGGCGTACCTTCTCGGCGCACTCGGAGGAAGCGGCGCTGCGCTTGCTGGACGCCTTCGCCTTCGACAGCATGCTCCTGCCGGTCAACCTCTTCTCCTGGCGGGACGGCGACTTCGGTCCCGCGGCCGTCGGGCGGGCCCGGCAGCGGGGGACCGGCGTGCTGGCGCTGAAAGCGCTCGCCCGCCGCCCGGTCCACGAGGGCGAGCAGAAGAAGTGGCCGCGATGCTGGTACGTCCCGATCGACACGCTCCCGGACGCGATCGCGGCGCTGGCGTTCACGCTTTCCCGCCCGGTCACCGCGGCCGTGGCGCCGGGACACCCGGAGCTGCTGTGGCTGGCCTGCGACGCCGCCGAGGCGCTGGAAGCCGGCGAGTCCCCCCCGTCGCCCGAGGAGGTCCGCGGGGAGGCGCTGTTCCCGCAGCCCGCCTGAGCGGCGATCTTTCCGCGGCGGCGACCAACCGCCCGGGGCGGCGGGTGTCCGCTGTCGGTGAGGGCGACGCATCGCTCTGGAAAGGAAGAACCCATGCGCATCGCAAAGTACGTTCCCGCGGCCGTGGCTGTGTGGGGGCTTCTCGCCGCGGCTGCACCGGCCGGGACGCCCGGCCGGGCGACACGTTCCCGGCGATCCGCCGAAGGACGACGCCGGCGCGTGCGGACGCTCCGCACCGGTCGTCGGGCGGTGCGTACCCCCGCGGGTAGTGCGGCCGTTGCGGCCCATCGCCGGTCGATCGGCAGCCCCGTCTCCGCGCACCGGCGATCGATCTACGGCTCGCCGAAGCGGCGGCGGGTCATCGGCACGTCCGGGTTCCGGGGTCACAAGCGGCGTTACTGCCGGCCCGGCGTGGTCTTCGCGCCCCGCGCGGGGGGCGTTTCGCACGTCGCGGGGGGCGTCTACATCCGTCGCGAGCTGCCCGAGACGCGGGTGATCATCATCCGGGAGCGGACGATCGGGCCGACGATCCTCCACGAGCCGGACGCCCCAGCGATCCGGTACGAGACGGACCCCGAACGCCCGGCGATCCGCTACGGGCGGACGCCGGAGCCCGCGAGAGACCCCGACCCGGTCGACCTCTCGGACCTCAAGCCTCTCGAGAGCACCGCCACCCGCCGCAGCGGATGGAATCTGCTCTCCCGCGGGCGCTACACCGAGGCCCTGGCCGCCTTCGCCCGCACCGCCGGGGCCGAGCCCGAGGGGCTGCCCGAGCTCGGGGCCGCCCTGGCCGCGGCAACGCTCCGCAAACACGCCCTCGCCGCACGCAGCGTTCGCGAGGCGCTGGGCGACGAGCCGGCCGCGGTGTTCTCCGTCCCGCTCGACGCCGAACTGACCGCCCTGCTGGGCAAGCTGGCCGACCACTACGCCGACCGTCTCGACGCCGGGAACGCCGGCGATGACGCCCTCGTCCTGGCCGCGATCTACGCCATGCTCGGGCGAAACGACCAGGCCCGCTCCGCGATCCGCCGCGCTGTGCAGCAGGAGGGTTCCGACGCCCCGGCCGCCAATCTGCACCGCCTGCTCAACTCCGTTCGCGCCTCGGGTTCCTGAAGGCGGGCGACCCGGCGTCGGACTGCGACCGCCTCGGGCGGCAGAGGCGCAAAACCGGGACCTCCGGGCGGCAGAAGAGGCGGACCGGAAGCCCGACCATGCCCAGCCCGCGGGATGTGTACACCGGGCAGCACGGCCCCGCAGCCAGCCCGGCGGCGTACTTGCGATGGCGGATCGGCAGAATCGGGGCGCCCGCCCACGGCACGCGAACCTGCCCGCCGTGGGAATGCCCGCAGAGCATCAGGTCGATCGACGTCTCCGGCGCGAGCGTCTCGGCGAAGTCGGGATTGTGCTGAAGCGCGACGCGCGGTCCGCCTTTCGGCGCCGCGGCCAGGGCGGTCGAGACGTCCGCCCGGTCGGTCCAGAAGTCGCGCAGCCCTACGAACGTCAGCGGCTCGCCGTCGCGGTCGAAGCGGCGGGCGTTGTTGAAGAGGACCTCGAATCCGGCGGCTTCGAGGCAGCCCGTCACCGCCTCGGCGTCGGTCCAATGGTCGTGATTCCCGAGGACCGCGAGCTTGGCGACCCGCGGCCGAAGCGACTTGAGCGTCGCATCGAGCCCGTCGAGGGCGTCCTCCCGGGAGATCAGGTCGCCGGTGAAGACGACGAAGTCCGGGCGGAGGTCGTTGGTCCGCTCCACCACCGTCCGGGCGTATTCGGCGCCGATCAGGCGCCCGCGGTGCAGGTCGGTGAGGTGTGCGATGCGCACGCCGTCCCAGGCGGGCCCGAGGGCGGGCAGCTCGATCGGGCGCTCATGGACGTCCAGCCAGCGGGGCTCGATCAACAGCCCGTCGGCCCCGGCGACGGCGATCGCCCCGCCGACCCCGCTGAGCGTCCACTTGAGCAGCCGCCGCCGCCCGAAACGCTTCGCCCCGCCGGGTGGGTCCGACTTCCTCTCACGGACCGTCCGATCCGGCGGACCCGTCCTGTCTCTGGATGCCTCTTCGGTCGTCATGGGGTCGATTCCTTCGGGCTTCCTACGCCGACCGGGGGTTGCGGGTTCCGGGCGCCTCGCGGGGGGATCGGAAACCGCGCCCCACTTGTAAGCGGGGGTTGATCATTGCACAACCCGGCGGCATCGGGCATGGTTCTAGGAATATGGCAGAGCGAAACGACAACGCCCCGGCCGCAGCGACCACGTTGAGCTTCGTAGTCCCCCTGCACGACGAGCAGGAGGGGCTGGAGGCGTTCCACGCGCGGCTGAGCAAGGTCGTCGGCGAGCTCGGCGAACCGTACGAGGTGGTCTACGTCAACGACGGGTCCACCGACCGCACGGGCGAGCTCCTGCGCCGCCTGGTCGAGGCCGACGAACGCGTCCGCGTCGTGGAGTTCTCCCGCAACTACGGGCACCAGGTCGCCCTGACGGCGGGGTATGACCACGCGGGCGGACGGGCGGTAATCAGCCTCGACGGCGACGGGCAGCACCCCCCCGAGATGATCCCCCAGCTTCTCGCCCGCTGGCGCGAAGGCTTCGAGGTCGTCTACACCGTCCGGCGGGACACCGAGGGCATCTCACCGGTCCGCCGGGCGGTGGGGCGAGCGGTCTATCGCGTGCTTCACCTGGCCACCGGCATGGAACTGACCGACCAGGCGGACTTCCGCCTGCTGGACCGCGCCGTCGTGGACGCCCTGCGGGACCATCGCGAGCAGGGGCGGTTCCTCCGCGGGCTCGTGAAGCACGTGGGGTTCCGCCAGACCGGCCTGGCCTACACGGCCGAGCGACGCATGGCCGGGCGATCGAGCTACAGCCTGCGGCAGTTGGCGCGGATGTCCACGGCGGGGCTGTTCAACTTCTCGTCCGCGCCGCTCCGCGCGGCGCCGGCGGTTGGCGCGCTGATGCTCGCCCTGGCGCTGCTGTACCTGCCGATCGCGATCATCCTCTGGGCGGCAGGCGTCGCCCCGCCGGGGGGGGTGAGCCTCGGAATGCTGCTGGTGGGGCTCTTCGGGCTTCAATTCCTCTTTCTCGGCGTGCTGGGCGAGTACCTCGTCCGCGTCTTCGAGGAAGCCAAGGGCCGCCCGCTCTACGTGGTCCGCGAGCGCCTCGGTTTCGCCCGGGTCCCCGAACCGGCGACGCCCGAAGCGCAACCCGAAACCGAGGAAGGGGGAGAGCAGGGGTTGAGGATTTACACCTAGAGATCCGGGCGCTCGGACCGGCGAGGGGGCGCCCCCGGACGCGGCGTTCCGGGCAGTGTCGAGGGAAGAACGGCCTCCAGCGGGAACAGGGGCTCGAAAACGGCAAATCGCCCGTTGGCTCCGGGTCCGGTTCGCTGATCCCGCATGTCTCCGCCAATCCATCGCCTTGAGTGCCTCAGGTCGGCGGCAAATGGCGAACGGGCGATGTTCGCGCATAGGATGTGCCGAACCCGCAGGGGCGATGCGAACAAAAGGAACTGACATGGATTACGTGACGTTGGGGCGGAACGGAGTGAAGGTCTCGCCGCTGTCTCTGGGCACGATGAATTTCGGGCCGCATACGAGCGAGGAAGATTCCCACGCGATTCTCGACCGGGCGCTTGACCTGGGCATCAACTACGTTGACACGGCCGACACGTACGGTCAGCCGGTCCGGGCGGGGTTGACCGAGGAGATCATCGGGCGCTGGTTGAAGGACAGCGGTCGCCGGGACGATATCTTCCTGGCCACGAAGGTCTTCGGGCCGATAGGCGAGGGGCCGAACGATCGGGGGCTCAGCGCCTATCACATCAAGCGCGGCTGCGAGGCGAGCCTCAAGCGCCTCGGCGTCGAGTGCATCGACCTCTACCAGATGCACCACATCGACCGCACCGTGCCCTTCGAGGAGAGCTGGCAGGCGTTGGAGCAGCTCATTCGCGAGGGGAAAATCCTCTACGTCGGCAGCAGCAACTTCGCCGGGTGGCACATCGCGGCGTGCAACGGGGCGGCCCAGCAGAACAACCTGCTCGGGCTCGTCTCCGAGCAGACGCGGTACAACTTCCTCACCCGCCAGCCGGAGTGCGAGGTGCTTCCCGCCTGCGAGTATTTCGGAATGGGCGCGGTGGCGTACTCTCCGCTGAACGGCGGGATGTTCGCCGGCGTACTGGGCAAGGAGAAGCGAGGCGAGCGCCGCCGCCAAGGCGGGACGCAGAAGGGCATCGAGGCCCACCGCGAGCAGCTCGAAGCGTACGAGGAGCTCTGCGGCGCGCTGGGCGAGGAACCGGCCACCGTCGCGCTGGCGTGGGTGCTCTCGCACCCGGTGATCACCGCGCCGATCATCGGCCCGCGGACCGTCGAGCAGCTCGAGAGCTCCATCCGGGCGGCCGAGGTGGAACTCGACGACGACGTGCTCGACAAGCTCGACGAGATCTGGCCGGGTCCGGACGGCGAATCGCCCGAGTGTTTCGCGTGGTGACGGCTCGGCGGCGGGCTTCGGACCGCCGCCCTATTCCGGCCGGGACAGCGGGCGGAACTCCGGGGCCCGTCGCCCGGCTGCGGCGGCGGCTTCCTCCGCCTGTCGCTGGAAGGTCTCCTGGGCGCGGACGGGCTGGTCGCCGCCGGGGGTTCGCAGTTCCCACGAGCCGTCTGTTCGGAGAATGCGCCCCTTGAGGTTATCGGACATGCACGTCTCGAGGAAGTCCACCAGGCGGCGCTTCAGGTCCGCCTGCTGAATGGGGAAGAGCGTTTCGAGGCGCTTGTCGATGTTCCGGACCATCCAGTCGGCGCTGGAGAGGTAGACCTCTTCGTGCCCCCCGTTGCGGAAGAAGTACACCCGGGCGTGCTCGAGGTACCGGTCGATGATGCTGACGACCTCGATGTTCTCGCTGACGCCCTTGACGCCCGGACGGAGGCAGCAGATGCCCCGCACGTTCAGGCGGACTCGCACCCCCGCCTGCGACGCCCGGTACAGCCCCCGGATGATCCCGCGGTCCTGGAGGGAGTTGACCTTCGCGACGATCAGCCCCGGGCGGTCCGGCGTGGACGCCTGAATCTCCCGGTCGATCAGCTCGTAGAAGCGGTTGCGCAGCCCGGTCGGGGCGATCGTCAGCTTATGCCACCCCACCGGCTGGGAATACCCCGTGATGACGTTGAAGAACGCCGCCGCATCGGCCGTCAGGTCCGGATCGGTGCTCATCAGCCCGATGTCGGAGTAGAGCTTGGCCGTCTTGTCGTTGTAGTTGCCCGTCGCCAGGTGGACGTACCGCCGGATGCGGTGGCTCTCGCGCCGGACCACCAGCAACGCCTTCGAGTGCGTCTTGTACCCCGCGACGCCGTAGATCACCAGGCATCCGGCGTCCTCCAAGCGCCGCGCCCAGCCGACGTTGCGGGACTCGTCGAACCGGGCCTTGAGTTCCACCAGCACGGCGACCTCCTTGCCCGCCTCGGCCGCCCGTTCCAACGCCGCGATGATCGGCGAACCGCCGCTGGTGCGGTAGAGGGTCATCTTGATCGCCAGCACGTCGGGGTCCTCGGCCGCCCGCTCCACGAAATGCACCACCGGGTCGAACCGCTCGTAGGGGTGCATCAGCAACACGTCCTGCTCGCGGAGGGTGGCGTAGAGGTCTTCGCTGTCGAGCAGGTCCCGGGCGGGCTGCGGCGGCCAGTCGTCGTACTTCAGCTCGTCGAAGCCCGGGCGCGAGGCGACGCCCATCAGCGCCTTGGCGTCGATGATGCCCTCGATGTCGTAGACGTCCTCGCTGCCGACCTCGAAGTAGTCCACCAGGCGTTTGCGCAGCGAGCGATGCGTCCCCGCCGAGATCGTCAGGCGCACCACGCCGCGGCGGCGACGGGCGAGCACCGCCTCCTCCATCGTCTGGAGCAGATCGGCCGCGTCCTCGGACTCCACGCTCACGTCCGCGTCGCGGGTGATGCGGAAGACGGTCCGGGCGGCGACCTTCGAGCCCGGGAAGAGCGTCCCGGCGTTGTCGGCGATAACATCCTCCAGGCGGACGAGGTGAAGCCCGTTCTCCGCCGGAAGGGTGATGAACCGCGCCTGACCGGCCGGGACGGGCGCCACCGCCACGCGGTCGGGCTCGTCGTCGTCCTTGCGACTGCGCAGCAGCAGCGCCACGTAGAGCGTCAGCCCGGGCAGCAGCGGTCCGGGGTCCAGGTCGTCGAGACCGAGCGGGGTGAGCGTCGGGGCGATCTCGTTGAGGAAGAGCGAGCGGAGGAACCGCCGCTGCTCGTTGTCCACCTCGTCGAGTTCCAGCAGGTACATCCCGTGCTCGCGCAGACGGCGGGTCACCTCGGCGATCGCCGCGGACTGCTCGGCCGCCATCCGCGTGACCCGTTCGGAGATCGCCTGGAGCTGCTGATTCGGCGTCCGCCCGCTGAGGTCCCGCTTGCGGAGCCCGGCGGCTTTCTGCTGCTTCAGCCCCGCCACCCGGACCATGAAGAACTCGTCGAGGTTCGAGCTGACGATGCCCAGGAACTTCAGCCGCTCCAGCAGCGGGACCTGCTCGCAGCAGCCCTCCTGGAGAACGCGATCGTTGAACTCCAACCAGCTCAGCTCGCGGTTGAAGTACAGCTCGGGGTCCTTGAGCTTACGCTTGGTCTTGCTCTTGCTCTTTTTGGGCATGGCGGTTCCGGGATGCGACGCGGTCTACTCTTCGGTGGCGCGGACGCGGCGGGGGGCGTCGTGGGGCAGATCGTCCTCTTCCAGACGGACGCGGCGTCCGTAGACGTCCAGGAACAGGTCCGCCTTGTCCGCCAGGGCGCGGCGCTCCAGGGTCACGTCGGCCACGCGGGGCACGTGGATCACCAGTTCCTGCTCGCGAACCTCGAACTCCACGTCGTCGATCTGCTGGGAATGCCCGCGGTCCAGGGCGTCGGCCACGCGAAGGACCGCCGCGAGCTTGTTGATCGTCATCCGCCGGTCGCGCGGGAGGTTCATGTACTCCAGGTGCGCCGGCTTGGGGGCGCTGCGCCGGTGGTAGCGTGCGACCTGGGCGACGATCTCGAGCTCCTCCTTGCGGAGCCCGAAAATCTCGGAATTGACCACGAGGTAGTAGGTGTGCTTGTGGTGAGCCCGGTTGGAGACGTACGCCCCGATATCGTGGACGATCGCTGCGACCCGCAACAGCAGGCGGCGCCGGGGGGAGAGGTCGTGCTCGTCCTGGAGGGCGTCGAAGAGCTTCCCGGCCAACTCGGCGACCTGGTTGGAGTGCTTCGCGTCGTAGTGGTACTTCTCGCCGACGCTGCGGGCGCCCTGGATCGCCCGGCGGATCATCTGCTCGTCCACCTCCGGTCCGGTGCTGCGGAGCAAGTCCAGCAGCAGCCCGTCCCGCATGGAAACGTTCGAGACGATGATCTCCGCGCTCTGCGTCTTGTGCAGCAGCGACTGGTACGCCAGCAGGGCGGGCACCAGCGTTTCGGCGTCGTTGAACGTCAGTCCGTAGCGACGGGCGAGGTCCCCGGCCGTGTGACCGGCGACGCTGTCGACCAGATCGTCGAAGTCCTCGGCGTCGAGAACGAACAGATCCCGTCCGTCGAGGCGACGTCCGATCTGCTGGGCGGCGAAGCGGGCGTCGCCCCCGACGGCGACGAACCGGCGCACCTTGCCCAGCTCCAGGCTGGTCCCGATCGTGGTCACCAGCGAGTCGATCTGGTGTCGGAGGATGTCGGCCGCCCTGTCGGGCGATTCATGGGTCGTCGAGAGCATCTCCTGGAGACGGATGGACCCCAGCCGGTGCGAACCGCTGGCGGCGATCTCCCCGCGGTGGAGCATCGTCAGCAGGGCGCTGCCCCCGCCGATGTCGACGATGAGCACGTTGCCCTTGCGAATGCCGATTTCCTTGTGCGAGCCCAGCTCGTCCAGCACGGCGCTGACGGTCAGACGGGATTCCTCCGTCGCCTCGATGACCTCCACCTCCAGCCCGGTGACCATGTAGATACGGTCGATGAAGGCGTCGCCGTTGCGGGCTTCGCGGACCGCGGAAGTCGCCACCGCCCGGAGCTGGCCGACGTGGTAGCTCTCGAGCATCCGCCGATAATCCCGGAGCACCGCGATCGCGGCGTTCATCGTCTCCTGCGACAGACGCCCGGTCGCAAAGGTGTCCTGCCCGAGATGCACCGGACGGTGGACGCGCTCGAGCGTCTCGACCGACCCGTCCGGCAACTGCTGGGCGATCACCATGCGCACGGAGTTGGACCCGACGTCGATCGCGCCGAACAACTGCGGCGCCTTCCTGTCAATGTCCGTTCCGGGCATGGTAAGTCACTCGCGCGGGGTCGGTTACGGGACTCGCGGAATTCTACGAGCGCCCCGGGGGCGCTTCAATTAAGGATGTGTTAAGACGACGTGCGCATCAACAAGCCCCCGGCGGGCGGGGGCTTGGGCGCTTCGGCTCGGTTCGCTCGGCGTCCTCAGGCGACGATCCTGGTGACCCGCACCTGGGTGTACTTCTGGCGGTGCCCGGTCTTGGACCGCGAGTTCTTCCGCGGACGCCAGTGGTAGATGTGGACCTTCTGGCCCTTCTTGACCGGTTCGACGACCTCGGCGACCACCTTCGCGCCTTCCACGAGCGGCGTGCCGACCTTCACGTCCCCGTCGTCACTGATAAGCAGGACGCGGTCGAACTCCAGCTCGGATTGGTTCTCGTCCACCTCCCGCAGGTCGACATTGAGCACGTCGCCCTCGGAAACGCGGAACTGCTGTCCGGAATCTTCTATCACCGCATACACGGCATCTCTCCTAGCTGATGGAAGAAACACAGCATTATCCGGATTCCCCCGGGCAAGTCAAGCGCCGCGTTTCCGTTCTTGAGCGGGACGAAACGGATCCAGCGGACCCGCGGGCGGGGGACTTCTCGCGATCGTTTTGGAGCAGCCGAGCTACTCGCTCTGCGAGGCGCGCTTGGTCAGGACGCCGCGCAGCTCGGCCAGCTCGGGGGCCCGCAGGAGCCGCAGGGTCAGCAGGTACGTCCCCGTCCCGAGCAGCACGCCGCAGCCGACCACGAGGAAGGTCAGCAGACGTGCGTTCCCGATCAGCGCCTCCCCGTAACGCCCGGACAACTCCAGCAACCCCAGCAGCACGCCCGCCATCGCCCCGGCCGCGACGGCCGAGCGGGCGAAGCTCGCCGCCAGCGGGCGCAAGTCCAGCCCGTCGAGACGCCGGCGCAGCAGCCAGGTGAGAATCGCCGCGTTCCCGGTAGCGCTCAGGGCGGTCGCCAGCCCGAAGGACCCGGCCTCCAGGCGCCACAGCAGGGCGAGCACGAGCGCGAGGTTCGCGAGCATCATCCCGCAGGAGACGATCAGCGGCGTGACGGTGTCCTTCAGGGCGTAGAAGGCCCGCAGCAGGATCGTCAGCGTGCAGTAGGACCACATGCCCACCGCGTACATCTGGAGGATGAACGCGGCCGCGTCGGCGTCAGCGACGGTGAACCGCCGCCACGCGAAGATCGCCCGCATGATCGGGCGGGCGAGCACCAGCAACCCGACGCCGGCGCCGACCCCCTCCACCGTCGTCAGTCGCAGGGCCCGGCAGAGCGCGTCGCGAAGCGAGCCCCGCTCGCCCCGGGCGGCGTAGCGGCTCAGGAGCGGGAAGACCGCCACCCCCAGCGACATCGCCAGCAACCCCAGCGGCATCTGGTAGAGTCGCCGCGCCGCGTAGATCCGCATCAGCGCTCCCTCGTCCAGCGGCTTGGCGACTCGCCAGGCGCCTACGTGCAGCGCGGGCGACTCGGGCGTAGCGGCGAAGAGCCACGCCAGGACCGTCTGGAGCAGTTCGGCGATCTGGAGAAAGCCCAGCCCGAGGATCATCGGGCCCATGAGCCGGAGCATGGTGCGGATCTCCGGCTGGACGGGGCGCGGGCGGAACGCGGCCGTCAGGCCGGCCCGGCGCAACAGCCACAACACGGCGGCGAGCTGCACCCCCCCGGCGACGGCGACGCTCCCGGCGATGACGTAAAGCTGACCGGTCACCCGCCCGGACCACAGCGGGGCGGCGCCCCACGCGGCCGCGATGATGAAGAGGTTCAGCAGGATCGGGGCGAAGGCGGGGAAGGCGAAGTGCCCGCGGCAGTTCAGCGCCGCCGAGCCCAGCGCCAGCAGGCAGATGGTCACCATGAACGGGAGCATCACGGCGGTGAGCCCGAGCAGCAGGCGGCGGTCCCACGCCCCGGGGGCCGCGACATGCCAGACAAGCAGCACCGCGTAGCCCAGCAGCATCAGTCCGGCGAGCAACGCCGCCAGGAGCCCGAGGGCATTGGCCAGCACGCGTCGCGCCCCGCCCGGGCCCTCCTGTTCGCTCGTCTCGGTGAACACGGGTACGAATGCGGCCGAGAGGGCCCCCTCCCCGAAAAGCCGACGGAAGAGGTTGGGAATCTGGAACGCCACCACGAACGCGCTGGTCGCCCGCGTGGCCCCCAGCGAGGCGATGGCGATGTCGCGGATCATTCCGAGGATGCGCGAGCCCAGCGTCAGCGCCATGATCACCTTGGCGGCGCCGAAGAAATGCTCCCGCTCGCGATGGGCCCGATCATCCATGATCCGCACCATTACAACCTCCGCCGCCGGCGTTGTCCATCCGGGGGCAGCGGGGATGCGGCGGGTCATGGATTGGGCAACCGGACCCCCGCCTGTCCCTCGCGTCCGGCGCGCGGTACCCTCCCGGCAAAGCCATGGACTCTGGAGACGCCATGAAACTTGCGATGATCGGCTCGTACGGGCACTCGGGGACGATCGCGGGCGGCGCGGACGCCGCGGATGACGTCGAACTGATCGCCGCGGCGCCCTGGGGCCCGGACGACCCGCTGGACTACGCACGCCGGCGCGACGTGAAGGTCTTCGAGGACTGGCGGGCGATGCTCGCCGCGACCGAGCCCGATGTCGTCGGCGTCTTCTGCCCGCTCTATCGGAACGCCGAGGTCGCCGCGGCTGCGGCGGAGGCGGGGGCGCACGTGATCAGCGAGAAGCCGCTGGCGACCACGCACGCCGACCTGGACCGCCTGCGCAAAGCCCTGGCGACCGCGAAGGTGCGCATCGCGGCGCTGCTGACCATGCGGACCGAAGGGCCCTTCCGCACCGTCCGCCGCCTGGTCAGCGAGGGCGCGATCGGGCGTCCCGTCCTGGCGTTCGGGCAGAAGAGCTATCCCTTCGCCAACCGCGACGATTACTACAGGCAACGGGAGACCTACGGCGGGTCGATCCCGTGGCAGGCGATCCATGCCCTGGACTTCGTCGCCTGGTGCACCGGGCAGGAGTACACCTCGGCCGCGGCGATGCACGCCAACGCCGCCCACCCTACGCACCCGGGTATGGAGGACTGCGGCGGCATCCTGCTGGGGCTCGACGGCGGCGGGCAGGCGGTCATCAGCTTCGACTACCTCCGTCCGTGGGGCGAGCAGGACCGCCCCTGGGGCGACGACCGCCTGCGGATCGCCGGGACCGAGGGCGTCGTCGAGGTCGCCGACGCCGGGCGGACCGTTCGCCTGGAGACCCCCGACGCGAGCGAAGAAGTCGCCGCGGATGTCTCGGTGGACTTCCTCGCGAGCTTCGTCGCGGCGCTGAAGGGGACCGGCGAGTGCGTCATCGGCCACGAGGAAAGCCTCCGCCTGACCGAGGTCGCCCTCCGCTGCCGCGATGCCGCAGACCGCGGCGAGATCATGCAGCTACAGCACCCGCACGGGTGACGCGGCGCGCAGCGATCCGGTCGCTCCGGTACGTACATCCCCGGCGCGGCTCGGGGGGAACCCGGGCCCGGGGGTCGGGCGTTGGCGTAGGATGACAGATGCTTTACGCGATGAAAATCCTGGGCGGCGCCGCGGTCGGCGGCGTGGTCGGCTGGTTGATCGGCGGCGGGCGGGTCTGCTCGACCGGGGCGTGTCGGGCGACCGGCAGCCGATGGCTCAGCGCCGCCGGAGGCGCCGTGCTCGGCGCGGCGCTGGCATGGTACGGATTGCAGGGATGACAAAGGAGAAGCTATGAGCAAGCGGATCGTGATCGTCGGGGGCGTAGCGGCCGGAGCGTCGGCCGCGGCGAAGGCCCGGCGAACCGACGAAAACGTCGAAATCGTACTCCTCGAGGCAGGCCCGTACATCAGCTTCGCCAACTGCGGGTTGCCCTACTACGTCGGCGGGGAGATCGGCGAACGCGGCGACCTGTTCGTCGTCTCGGCCGAGAGCTTCGCCAAACGGTTCAACCTGGATGTCCGCGTCAATTCGCGCGTGACGGAGATCGACCCGGACGCCTGCACCGTCCAGGTCGCGGCCGCGGATGGAAGCACCGACGAACTGGGCTACGACCGGCTGATCCTCGCGACGGGCACGGTCGGGATCGAGCCGCCCATCGAGGGGCTCCACACCGGCGGGGTCCACACCGTCCGCACGGTGCCGGACGTGGATGCGATCGTCGAGCGGCTCGAGCAGCTCCAGACGCTGGAGCACGGCGTGGAGGCCCGCGAGGCCCGCGCCGAGGCGCCGCCGGAGGCGCTGGTCATCGGCGGCGGGTACATCGGGCTCGAAGCGGCCGAGCAGCTCCTCCGCCGCGGGCTGCGGGTGACGCTGGTGGAACTGGCCGAGCAGGTCATGCTCGCGCTGGACCCCGAGATGGCGCTGCCGCTCGGCGAGGCGCTGGGCGAGGCGGGGGCCCGGGTGATCCTGGGCGACGCAGTGGCGCGGGTCGAGT